>PMMY01000171.1 GCA_003162655.1 Methanobacterium sp.
TTTCTCATACCAGATCCCCTAGCTATCCTTTTGACCCGAGATTGTTTTATTACTTCGGGGTGTTCTAGTTCGTGTTCTGTCATGGAGTCCATAAGTACCTTGTACTTTGCTAGTTTTTCCTCTGTTACTTGGGAAGCATTTTTAGGAAGTTTGCCTCCAGCTCCAGGGATCATGTTCATTACCTGTTGCATAGGACCCATTTTATTCATCATCTCGAACTGGGAATACATGTCTTTCAGGGTGAATTTACCACTGAGCATTGCATCAACTGATCCCATATCCGCATCTGTCTCTGCTATTTCTTCTGCACGTTCAAGCAGGGATCTAATATCTCCCATTCCAAGCAACCTTGANNTAAAACGATCTGGATCGAAGGCTTCAAAGTCTTCAACTCTTTCGCCTGTTCCTATGAACTTTATTGGTGCTCCTATTTCAGCTACTGCTGAAAGAGCCCCTCCACCCTTGGCAGAGCCATCTAATTTGGTTATTATTATAGAACCTATCTTAGTTGTGTTGTTAAATGCAAGAGCCTGTTCTCTTGCCTGTTGTCCTATAGTTCCGTCAATAACCATTATAACTTCATCTGGTTTAACAACAGAAGAAATATTATTCATTTCGTTTAATAAATCCTTTTCTTCTTTGTGGCGTCCTGCAGTATCAATTATTATAACATCATTCTTTTTAAATTCTTTCAAACCCTTTTTAGCTAGATCTAATGCGTCTTTGTTCTCTGCGTCTCCATAAACTGGAACATTCATGCTCTCGGTTAATTGTAAGAGCTGTTCATATGCAGCCGGTCTCCAAGTGTCTGTACTAATAATTGCAGGATTGAAACCCTTTTTCTGTAAGTAACGTGTCAGTTTGCCTATGGATGTTGTTTTACCGCTTCCTTGAAGTCCCATGAAAAGTATTTTATAGGGTTTCTTATCGATCTCTACTTCCTGGGCAGTTGCGCCGAGCAGGTTAACCAGTTCTTCGTAAACTATTTTTACTACATGTTCCTTGGGAGTAACACCTTTTGGAGGTTCTTCATTAAGAGATCGATCTTCTATAGTTTTGGAAAGCTTTAAAACCAGCTTTATGTTCACATCTGACTGAATAAGGGCCCTTTGAATATCCTTAATGACCTCTTTCACAACCTTTTCGTCGATTATGGACATTCCTGCCAGTTTTTTCATTGTTTTGGTCAGATTTTTCCCTAGATTGCCCAACATATTCTCACCAGTTTTTTTTAAGAAATATGGTTTTAATTTTAAAAATTTTATAATTCATCATTTTGTTGATCATCAATTGATCTTAAAAAATTACAATATTGTTTTTTTATATTAGATTTAATATCCAATAAATTTCTTTTCATAGTATATATTAGTGACTCTTAAAAAAATAGAATGTTTTTATCTTAAGATATTCAACTTATTAAATATAAATTTGCTCAAGATATAAATTAAATTTTGTTATCAATTTTGATAATCTATAAGAAAGATTTANNAAAAAAGATTTACGGATATTATAATATCTTGATTAATTACTATAACCATTCAAACTCTTATGGGTTCAATGGGGATATAATTATTTAAAATATAATAATATTGACCTTATAATTCATATAATACGATGATCCGGTGATAAAATGCTAGAAAAACTAAAGATCAGCCTAATTAAAGCACCTGTAATAAAAAAAGGTGAATACAATTATTTTGTTCATCCAATTACCGATGGTATACCTCTGGTTGAACCTTCAATACTTGAAGAAGCAGCTGAGGGAATTTCAAGATTTGGAAACATGGAAGTGGATAAAATATTATGTGTGGAGGCAATGGGAATACATATAGCAACAGCACTATCCATAAAAACTAGAATACCATTTGTTGTAGTTAGAAAACGTGTTTATGGTCTGGACGGTGAGGTACCAGTCCATCAAATGACGGGGTACAGTCAAGGAGAGCTCTATATAAACGGTTTACACAAGGGTGATAGAATAATCCTTATAGATGATGTAGTTAGTACAGGAGGGACCATGATAGCGGTTCTAAATGCCCTTAAACAAATGGATGTAGAGATTGTTGACGTGATGGCTGTGATAGAAAAGGGTAATGGGAAGGATATAGTCAAAAGAGAAACAGGATTTACTGTTAAAAGCCTGGTAAAGGTGAATATTCTAGAAGGAAGAGTTGTAATAGAAGGAAGTGTTTCAGAATAATTAATCCAATATTATTAACCAAGGATGGTCTAATGTCAAACCACGAACTTGAGATAGTTGATGTTATAAAAAAGATTAAAGATTTAAAAGCAGAAAAGGTTGGTCTCCAATTTCCAGAAGGTCTTAAAGTCTATGCAATAAAAATTGCAAGACAAATAGAACAAGAAACAGGCGTAATAGTGATAATATCTGCTGATCCATGTTACGGCGCTTGTGATGTAGCAGATGTGGACATGAGGGATTCAGTAGATGTTCTGGTTCATTTTGGACACAGGCCACTACCAATAGATTATGATCTCCCTGTAATTTTTGTTGACGCTCGATCCAACATGGATGTGCTTGGATGTGTAAGAAGCTCTATTTGCCTGCTAGAAGGTTATGAGAAAATAGGACTTGTAACAACAATTCAACATCTACATTTAGTAAACGAAGTTGCAGATTTTCTTGAACAGAATGGTAAAGAGATTTTGATGGATAAAGGATCAGGAACAACTAAAGGACAGGTATTGGGCTGCAATTTTTCAGCTATAAAAAATCTTGATGCTGATGCTTTTCTTTACATTGGAAGCGGGAACTTCCACGCATTGGGTATTAAACTTTTTACAGACAAAACTGTAATTGTTGCAGATCCGTACCTTGGAGATGCAAGGGTAATAGATGAATTTGCAGACAGGATATTAAGGATTCGTTCTGCTAGGATAGCAAAGGCCATGGATGCCAAACGATTTGGAATTATAGTTTCCACCAAGAAGGGTCAGTCTAGATTGGAACTTGCAAAGTACCTAAAAAATATGTTGAAGGATGTGGATAGGGAAGGATTTATACTACTTCTTGATGATGTTTCGCCCGATCTCTTAATACCCTTCATGGATCTTGATGCATTTGTAATGACAGCATGCCCAAGAATTGCAATTGACGATTCTGTAATGTATAAAAAACCATTACTGACTCCTCAAGAGCTTGAAATAGTTATTGGTAAGAGGAGATGGGAAGACTATGAAATAGATGAAATCAAATATAGTGAATGATATACGATAACAAGAAATAAATAAGATGGAATTTAAAGATTCAAATCTTATATAATACTAACTATATAAAGATGAAACTCAAATAGTAAGACACTATAACAGTATAGATAGAAAATGAATTTCATTTAAAATTTCATTTAAAATTTGAAGGAAATGTGGATTACAAGTTGATGGATGATTAGTACTTATTTTAAGTTGAGGTGAATATATGAAAACCAAATCTGGAGATTTCGTATTGCCCGGGGATGCTTTGGGAGTTACTGAAGAGTTTGTTCCATCAGAATGGACTTATGAAGATAAAGGTAAGATAAGATCTCTAGTTGCAGGGACAGTCTCAGTAGACAATAAAAACAAGAAAATATCAATTATACCAAAAACCAGTTCTCCCTCGATGCTTAGAAATGGAGTGGTTGTTGTTGGACAGGTATCGGATGTAAGAGGTCAGAGGGCCCTTATAAAACTGGACAGTATTAAGGATAACAGTAGAGGTCTTGTTACATCCTTTTCAGGAGGAATACATATTTCACAAGCCCAAAAAGGTTATGTAGCCAAGTTAACCGATGAGTTCAGAATTGGGGATATTATTGAGGCCAAGGTGACCAAAATAATAGGCATAGACAACGTTGACCTTACTACAGCCGAGGATGAACTCGGTGTTTTGAAGGCCATGTGTATTAAATGCAGGCACTACATGAAACAGNNAAATATGAGGGGTAATATGAAGGTTATTAAGGATACAAAGAAGGAATTTGAAATAGAGATTACTGGAGAATCTCATTCTCTATGCAATACTTTAAGAAAGACGCTTATGGAGGATGAGAATGTTGAGGCAGCAGCATACGTAATTGAACATCCAATTATAGGGCAGCCTAAACTATATATTAAGGGTAAGAATCCAAAAAAATCACTTCAAACAGCAGCAGAGACAGTTAAATTGCGGTGTGATGAATTCAAGGATCTCATAAGCTCTTCTGAAGATGAAACCAAGAAATGAAACCAAGAAATTCAGGATAATAAAAAAGGAAATACGAATTTTGGGCGTTGATGATTCCCCATTTCCTTCCCATACAAATGAAGAAGTCATGTTAGTGGGTACTGTTTTCAGGGCTGGCAATTGGTTAGACGGTGTTTTAAGTACTTATATCCATGTTGACGGTACAGATGGAACAGAAAAGATAACTGAGATGGTTAAGAATTCAAGGAACCTTGGCCAGCTTGGAGTTATCATGCTCGATGGCATTACTTTTGGTGGTTTTAACCTGGTAAACATTCGCAAGATATTCGAATCAACAGGAGTACCTGTTATTGTAATAATGCGAAAGCTTCCCAATTTTGAAAGAATCAAAAAGGCACTGAAAAGATTTGATGATTGGGAAAAGAGATGGGCCAATGTTCTCGAGGCGGGAAAGGTTTACAAGGTGGACAATACTGAATCAATTTACATGCAGATTTATGGTATTGAAAGGGAAGATGCAGAAGATATAGTTAAACTTTCAACCACGCGGAGTGCTATACCTGAACCGGTGAGGGTTGCACACATCATAGCGGCAGGCATTGTTACTGGGGAATCAAAGGGGAGTGCTTAAACCACAAATTGAGAATGTGATTAATATATTATCTTGTTAACATTCTAAGGAAGTGTTCTAAATAAAAAATCCTCTTTTAACTGTGGATACTGTAATTACACAGAGTAACTCAGTCGTACTCATAAGACGTAAAAATCCTCCATTCAAGGGATCATGGGCTTTACCTGGCGGGTTTGTTGAATATGGGGAAACAGCCGAATTAGCGGNNCGGCAATAAGAGAGACTAAAGAAGAAACAGGCCTTGATATAGAATTAGATGGTATGGTTGGGGTGTATTCTGATCCTCATAGGGATCCACGAGGACATATTATCTCCATATGCTTTTTAGGGCATAAAATCGGTGGAAAGCTAGTTGCAGATACAGATGCTGCAGATGTTAAATGTTTGGTGGTAGATGAAGTTTCAAGGATTAAAATGGCATTTGATCATCACATAATTCTTGAAGATGCATTTAAACTTCTAAATATTGGGAATTATTCTTGCAATAAATAATTTTTAACCAATATAATGATCCAAAATTTATTCAAATTAATATGGCAATGTAGAATGTAAAATAATAATAACAACATTGAATTGAAATATAAACTTAATTTAACTACTTAGATCTTACAATTAAATTATCAAATTTATTGATGGGGAGGATATGAATGAAATTTTGTCCTAAATGTGGAACAGTCATGTTTCCTAAAGGTGACTTTTTCGAATGTAAAAACTGTGAATACACAACAAAGATAACAGAGGAATCTGTGAAGGAATATGAAATTTCTGAAAAGATATCAACGAATGAGAGTATAATTTTTACTACCGATGAAATTCAAACATTACCTACAACCACTGTAAGATGCCCTAAATGTGATAATAAAGAAGCATCTTGGTGGCTTATTCAGACTAGGGGTGCAGACGAGTCGGAAACAAGATTTTTCCGATGCACCAAATGTTCTTGTACATGGCGTGAATATGATTAAATGATATTTTTGCAGTTCAAATTTACTGGGTATAATCAGCCAATAAATTTTCAGGAGGAGTATTCAAATTGACGGGGGATTTAGAAAAGGATACTGATAAAACGGTGAATTCAGTGGATTCAGAAAATAATAAGGAAAATACTGATAAATCACCTGAATCTGGAAGATCTCCTATTTCAGGGATTATTTCAAATTTCAAAAAATTCAATATGGTAGAAGATCTCAAATCTGAAAAATTGTCTGATAAAAATAAGAAATCAGAGACTAAAACTCATGATAATCCCAAAAACTCCCCTAAACAAAAATCTTCAAAAAATTCGAATAAAGAGGAAACTTCTCAGGAACATGTAGATGATAATACATTCCACATTCCTGGCCTGTCAGAGCATAATTTCATTAATTTGATAAATAATAAAAGAGACAGAATAATAAAGGTTGTAGCCCTTTTAATCGGTGGATTGTTGATATTATATGGTTTAGTCATTATTTCAGCATCGGTGACAAAGGTGGCTGACAACGTGATATTCGGTGAAGAAGCCACCTTGGCTGTTTTTCTAATGTTACTGGGTGTTTTAATAATTGTAGCTGCATTTGCACAGCGCATTTTGGATAAGACATTTCTCAGCAAGATAAATACAGAACTCGATGTCACTGAGGAGAGATCTAAGTCAGATGCAAATTCCAAGAAAGGCAAAGATGAAAATGCTAATAAGGTAAATAATGATAATAAGGATAATATAGTTGGAGAGAATAAAAGGTAATCAAGGAGGATGAAAATGTTCAAAGCGGTTTTAAGTGATTCAAATGTATTAAAAACAAGTTTCGAAGCTATTTCTTCAATTGTGGATGAAGTTCAAATGAAAGCGGACAGTGAAGGTCTAAGACTAGATGCCCTAGATAGATCTCATATCACATTCGTTCACCTCGAACTTAGATCAGCATTATTCGATGTTTATTCCTGTGATGAACCGCTGAAAATCAATGTTGACACAGAAGAACTGATGAAAGTTCTTAAAAGAGCAAAAAGCGATGATGTAGTTGAGCTTACGGTTGATGAGGGTAATTTAATACTTACATTTGAGGATGAAGCAAGGCGTACATTTAAGATCAGGCTTATTGATATAGAATATGAGGCTCCAAGCCCTCCTGACCTAGATTACCCATCTGTATTTGAAATTCCATTTTCACTGCTCAAAAATTCGATCCAAGACATAGGTATAGTCTCTGATAAAATATCCCTTATGGTGGATGAGGACAAGTTTATTGCATCTGCTGAAGGAGAGTTCGGAGATGCGAAGATTGAATACCTCCATGGTGAGAAGATAACTGAAAAGGCAAAGTCAGTTTTCTCTCTAGAGAAGATAAAAGAGATGTTGAAGGCAGATAAATTTTCTGAAACAGCGGTTTTAAGTCTTGGAAATGATATGCCTCTTAATTTGGCCATGAAAATGGTTTCTGAAGACGGTGAACTAAGTTTCCTTTTAGCTCCAAGGATAGAAAGTGAGGAATAGGGTTGGATGAATTTTTCCAGAAACTGAGGGAGATACAAAAGAAAGAGCGTAGCATAAGCGGTCTATCTCGTGTAGGCGATAATTTCTACACTGAAGTCTCCAACTATCTCAACAGGCTCATGAGGAAGATAGATAACAATCCATTTTCCTTCGAATCTTACCTGCTGAGGGATGCCCAGAGAATTGTAGCAGAGATATGCGAAAGGAGAGAACATAAAATATCCAATAGTGCGGTCATGAATGTACAACGTGCATATCAACTGTTTAAAGAGTCAAAAAGTAAGGATTCAATGGATGATAATCAGATAACTGTTCCAATAAATTCCACACCTGAAGAGGAAGGACTTTACTTGGAACTGGTCGACTCATTCATCAAGTATAGGGGAAAATTAACTGCACCTTTAATGTCCTATATACAAAAAAATCATGGTAACCACAGCAAAAATCCCGTAAATCGAACATCTAAGGGAGATAAATCTCTAAAATCAATCGATATAGACGAACTTCTATCAGACGCTCAGGCAGAATCTCTGATTGATCAGGATAAGGGTACAGAATCTACTAAGGGAGGTTTTGATGACCAAATATTTGAAAGGTTTGGATCAGAACCTTCCAGAAAGGGAGAGACTAAAAATAATAGCAATAAACTGGATGATAGGGTTGCACCTGTTAAATCTAACTTGGATAAAAATGCATCAAGCACTGAAAATTCTTCTGGAATTTCGGAGGAATTCATTGATGAAGAGGTAGCCAAAGACAGTAATATTGGGAAAAACTCTGAAAAAAGTCACACAAAAACTCTAATGATCCTGGATGAACTCCCATCTATAATTGGGGTGGATAAGAATGTTTACGGACCAGTGTCGCCTCAAGATCTTATAACTATACCCGAACCCAATGCGAAGATCCTTGTTAAAAATAACAAGGGAATAATTATACAAACATATAAATAAACTTTAAATGATAAACAATTAATACATTATTGGACTTTTTATAAAGAGTACAATACTGCAAATAAAATATTCAGTTTAAATAAGTTTTAAAAAAAGAGCATTAATTAAGAAAGTTAATTGCACGACTTATTTTTACATTTTAAGAGGTGATCATATGAAGATTCCTAAAGAAAGGAGAACATACTGTCCAAGCTGTAAAAAACACACAATTCACGAAGTATTAGAAGCAAAAAGAAGAAAAGCAAGCGAGCTCAAATGGGGTCAGAGGCAGTTTAGAAGAGTTACAAGTGGATATAGGGGTTATCCTAGGCCGCTACCATCAAGAAATAAACCTATCAAAAAACTGGACCTTAGATACAAATGTAAGGAATGTGGGAAGTCTCATGTAAAGAGATCATCGTTCAGAGCAGGTAAAGTAGAATTCGTAATGTAGGTGAGTAGTATGGCAAATTACAGAAGTAATAAAAGCAATTTTCTAAAAGTCAAATGTGTGGACTGTGGAAATCAGCAAGTAGTCTTTGATCATGCTGCATCCAATGTACAATGCATAATATGTGGCAAAACACTAGTAAAACCAAAAGGTGGAAAGTCTGAGATTACAGCTCAGATCGTTGAAGTCATGGATTAATAGTTTAAACTCAATTAGTTACCTATATGAACTAATTAAGAGTTAAATCCTTTAAATAATGAGTAATTAAATTTTATAATTGAAAATATATTTTAAATATATTATAGGTGTTCTAATGGTAAGAATGAGAAAAGAATGGCCGGATGAAGGGGATCTGGTGGTTGGAACTGTACACAAAGTTTTGAACTACGGTGCCTTTGGGAGCCTTGAGGAATATGATGGTAAAGAAGCATTTATACACATATCCGAGGTTTCATCTGGTTGGGTTAAAAATATAAGGGACTACGTAAGAGAGAATCAGAAGATCGTGGCCAGGGTTCTCCGTGTAAATCCTAAAAAGGGCCATGTTGATGTTTCACTTAAAAGAATAAGGGAAGATCAGCGTACAAGAAAAATTCAACAATGGAAGATTGAGCAGAAGGCAGAGAAACTACTGGAGTTTTCAGCAAAAAGCCTTGGAAAGGATCTCGATGCTGGTTATGAAGAAGTTGGTTACGGCATCATGGAGGAATTTGGAGACCTCTATGGAGCATTTGAAATAGCAGCCGAAGAAGGAGCAAAACCGCTCATAGAACGTGGTATGGGTGAAGAATGGGCTAATGCAATAACTGTAGTAGCTAAAAAGAATATTTCTCCACCTGAAGTAAATATAACCGGTTATGTAGATTTGAAATCTTATGCCAACAATGGAGTAGATGTTATCAAAAAGGCACTTAGCGCCATAAACGGTGAAGAGATTTCTGTTCAATGTGTGGGAGCCCCAAGATACAGATTAATGGTTAAATCATCAGACTACATCACAGCAGAGACTATTCTTAAAGAAGCAGCAGACAAAGCGATTGAAGTTGTTTTAGAGGAGGGAGGCGAAGGCACCTTCCAACGTGAANNGACAAATGCCCCTGCGGGGGAGAGGTTGGTGTAATCTACCCGCCCAAATACTCTCCTGAGGATAAATACGGTAAATATAGACGTATGCTTAAAAAGCAGCTCATGAAGAGCTAAAAGGAGTTGGTTGGATGAAAGAGACTTTTATTAAGATCATGGAAGAAGTGGTTCTTAACGAACCAATATTTATCGAGGCTCTTCCAGGTATTGGTCATGTTGGAAAATTAGTTGCAGACCATATGATCCACGAGTTAAATGCAGTTAAATTTGCAGAACTTTACTCTCCTGCATTTCCACCTCAAGTTTTTGTGGATGAAAATGGAATAATCGAACCCATGAAAAATGAGTTTTACTACCTTAAATCATATGGTGAAGACAAAAAGGACTATATAATTCTAGTTGGAAATACTCAGGGACTAAGTCCTGAAGGTCAATATGAGATATGTAGCGCAATCATTGAATTTGTAGGAAAACACGGTGTGAAACAGATATACACATTGGGAGGTCTTGGAACAGGCCAACCAGTAGATAAGCCAAAGGTATTCGGCGCTGCAACCAATTTAGAACTTGCAGAACTGTTAAAGAGACACGATGTCACTTTAAGAACAGCAGATGGTGGAATAATAGGAGCATCCGGTCTTATTTTAGGTCTTGGAATGTCGAATAACATGATGGGCGTATGTTTAATGGGTGAAACTCCAGGCTACTTCATAGATGCAGAGGCATCAAAGGCTGTACTTACGGTACTTCAAAAACTGATAAATGTTGAACTCGACATTGCAAAACTTGAAGAACGGGCAGAAGAAACCAGAAAAATGATATCAAAAGCTCAACAGATGGAAAGAGAGATGAGCGAAAGAATGAATATTGTTCAGGGCGAGGAAGATCTTCGATACATAGGATAACATTCAATATTTTTTCTAATTTTTTTTATTAATTAATTTCTTATTTTTTTAGTACAAATGATATTAAACTATAAACCATATTTAATATGATAATGTTAATTGTATTAATAAAATATTAATTAAACGGGTATAAAAATGATAATAAACGCTGATCTACACATACACGGTTGTTATTCCATAGCAACTTCTAAAAATATGACACCACCGGTAATGGCTCCTCAGGCAAAGCTTAAAGGTTTGGATCTTGTGGCCAGTGGAGACGCACTCCACCAAAAATGGCTCAAACTCTTGGAAGAAACAACTGAAGAATCATCTGACGGGATATTTTCTTTAAGGGATAGCGCAGTAGATCCTGATAACACATCGGAATATCAAGGGTCTAAATTTATTTTAACAACCGAGGTCGAGGATATAAAAAGGGTCCATCATCTCATAATTTTCCCTTCAATAGAATCAGCAAGGGATACAAGGAGTAAAATGAAGGGAAACATGGATGCAGACGGTCGACCCAGGGTTAGAATGAATGGATCAGAGATAATGGATATTGCCCATGAGAATGGGTGTATAATTGGGCCAGCTCACGCTTTTACACCCTGGACAAGTATTTATAAGGAATATGACAGCATTAAAGATTGTTATGGTAAGATGCCTGACTTTCTCGAACTAGGACTTTCTGCAGATTCTGATATGGCAGATACAATTGAAGAGCTCGAAGACATACCCTTTCTAACCAATTCCGATGCACACTCTCCATGGCCACACCGTTTAGGTAGAGAGTTTAACGAACTTGAAATTGGAGAGTTAACGTTTGATGGTGTTAGGGATGCAATTCTAAATAAAAAGATAAAAGCCAATTATGGATTCGATCCAAGGCTTGGAAAATATCATAAAACAGCATGTTCAAAATGTTATACCCAATACTCGATTGAAGATGCAATAAAGTTGAAGATGCGGTGTCCTTGTGGAGGTAGAATAAAGAAGGGTGTTGATTATAGAATATACGAACTTTCCAAATGGGAAGAACCACACCACCCTTCACACCGACCACCATATATACACATACTTCCTCTTGCAGAGATAATAAGTATCACACACGGGAAGGGGGTTACAACTGTTTTTGTACAGAAAATATGGAAGGAAATGATTCACAGGTTCAAAGACGAAATCACAGCACTTATACAATCAACAATGGATGAGGTTTATGATGTTGATCCTAAGGTAGCTGCAGTTATAAAGGCTTTTCGAAATAAAACCCTTGAAATAAAGGCGGGGGGTGGTGGTAAGTATGGTGAAATCGTACTGCCCAAGAACAATCTGGATAATTACCTTTAACCGTAATATTTTTAATCAAAGAATGAAATTTTATTA
>PMMY01000264.1 GCA_003162655.1 Methanobacterium sp.
TTTTATTAGCCAAAGTCAATCAATAATAATGGATTAAAATCCATTATTAATTAAGAATGACTCTTCAATTTAAATTTTTATTGATCTAACTCAATATTTACGTTGTCATTGATTTTCTAAAGAGCGGTATAGCAATGGCCATTGTAATAATACCAAAAGCTACAAGTATGAGTATTTGGAACATTACATCCCCAATATTAGCGTTTAAGAGCATTATCTTTCGCATTGCATCCGCAGCGTATGTTAGGGGGATAAATTTAGAAATATCCTGCATGAACCATGGCATCTGTTGTATTGGATAAAATATACCCCCGAGAAACATCATGGGGAACATTAACAAATTCACAATCATGGTACCCGATGCCTGATCACCAGACATGGAAACAGCCACTATTCCAATCCCAACAAAACTGAAGATCCCCAGTACAAGCATAAAGAATGCAAGCATTATACTTCCTTGAATTGTAACACCAAAGAATATTATTGCCAGCACAAGGATCAAGATACACTGAGTAAATCCTCTCACACACAAAGCTGTGGTTTTTCCAAGGATGATTGATACTTGACTTATGGGTGCCGATAACATACCATCAAATGTGCCCATTTCCTTTTCCTTACTAATAGCTTCAGGAATTCCCGTCATAACCGTCATCATGACAATCATGATCATTAGTCCCGGTGCAAGGAAGTTGAAATAATTTGTTTGACCTGGAATTGTTGTTTTAACAGTAGGAGTATAAGGGAACACCACTGCCTGTGCATTTATAGTTTTGTTTGTAGCTATACCCATTTGTGCAACGTTATTTTCGGCTTGCATACCATTAAGTCCGGTTATGGTATTTGAAGCCACGGTTTCGATCTGTGTGGCAATTTGAGGATTACTGTTATCCACATAGACTATAACATTAGCAGATTCTCCGTGTGTTAAATTATAAGAAAATCCGGGGGGTATAATGAAAGAACCATACAATTTTCCCTTGTTGATCTGTGTTTGGGCAGCTTCTACCCTTGAAAAATTTTCAAAATTCATTGTTTTAGAATTTTTATTAAGAGTTTCAAGCTGTGTTACAAATGCACTGCTACCCTGACCCTGATCAAGATCTACAATTCCTACAGGCATATGCTGCTGAGTAGTAGCACCTGGAAAAATAAATCCGAACATTACCAGAAATGCTATTGGCATAACAATCAGGGCGGCTAATGACATACGATTACGTATAAGTCCCAAAAGATCCTTTGACATTATATGATAGCTATCTTTTAATATTTTCATCATATCCATAGAATTCACCTCACCCTAGCCTGTGGGCGGGGTCCATGCCCATGCTGTTGTGGTGTTGGTTTTTCATTTGCCTGATCACGCATTTCCTTACTAGTAACAGTCAGGAATACATCTTCGAGTGTTGATTCGTTACTATTGGTAATGGAGAATATTTCTCCACCTTCGAACCTTATGGCATCGATGATCTTGTTAAGGGCATCTGCACCACTTGCACTTATCTTAAGATTGAAATCATCTTGTTGAGCAATTGCTGTTACAACATCAAGAGATTTGATTTTCTCAACCATATTAGTTGACAAATTCATGATCTTGGTTGTGAAAATAGTGGTATCACCCTCGGATATCAAATTTTTCAGGTTTTGTGGTGTGTCTAAGGCAGCTATCTTACCATGATCAATGATAGCTATACGATCACTCAATGCTTCTGCCTCGGTCATTGCATGAGTGGTAAGGATGACGGTCACTCCTTTTTTGTTAATATCCCGGATAATTTCTCTGATTGAAACAGTTGTCTGGGGATCAAGACCCAGTGTAGGTTCATCCATGAAAATAATTTTAGGTTCCGGTAAAAGCGCTCTGATAACATTTATACGCTGTTTCATACCAGTAGAAAACTTGCTGATCTGGGTATCTTTCCATTCCTGCATATCAACAAGTTCTAACAACTCATCAATTCGTTCTTCCCGCTTTTGTTTTGGAATTGCATAAAGTTTACCGAAGAATCTTAAATTTTCAGCTGCAGTGAGAGAGTCATACATGATCATTTTCTCTGCAACCAGTCCAATATTCTCACGCACCTTTGATGAATCCTCAACTAGGTCGTACCCAGCTATCTTTGCTGTACCCGATGTGGGTACAGCAAGGGTGCAGAGCATTCTGATGGTTGTACTTTTTCCTGCGCCATTTGGACCTAAAAATCCGACCAATTCTCCTGTACCAATTTCGAACGAAACCTGATCAAGTGCTTTTTGGTTTCCGTAAAGTTTACTTACCTGTGATACTTTAATGGTCATTTTTGCCCGGTTTTAAGTTCAGCAAAAGTAAAGATTTATCACGATACCCTTCTCTACATTTAATTTTCTTTAAGCCTTTTTGCCTTTCGTTTTTATTAACTTTAAATTAACTTTGCCGCGCAACAATCTCGGGTGAAATGAAGGATCAGAACTTTAACTATATTGAAGACTTGACAAAATACCAACGGCAAAAAACCTCGTTGGTGCTTATTGGTGACCTGCTG
>PMMY01000276.1 GCA_003162655.1 Methanobacterium sp.
GTTGAGTGATAACAATTTTAACAACATTCAACATTTAAGAATGATATCCAAAATATTCTTTGTATCATTCAGATCTTCTAAAACAAATTCCGCACCTGAAAGAATGAGTTCTTCCTTTGAAAAATCTCCAGTAGCAACTCCTATGGTCCTAACACGAAATTTCTGCCCACCTAATATGTCACGAGGTGTGTCCCCAACTAAGAAAATATTTTCCCGTTTAACTATGCCTAAATTATTTGCTGAGGCGTCAAGTGCGTTTTTAACTAGTCCACTTCTTTTTATAATCTTATCTCCAAATCCACCGAATTTAAAATATTTTTTCAAACCTACTTTTTCAAGTTTTAACCATGCGATAGCCTCAATATTACCTGTAACTAAACCCATAGGTATTTTCAATCTTTGAAGGTTTTCAAGTAGTATTTTAACACCATCAAGCACTTTTAAATCGTTTTTTTGAAGTGCATCACTAAATTTCAAATACATAAGCTCCATACATTCATCTAAACCAGCTTTTATAGTTTGTAAATCCATATTTTCTTGTGAAAGTGTTTCACATATGATTTTGAGATCTGTCATACCCTGCATTTTTTTTACTGCTTTAGGATTTTTTATTCCGTAAACTTCAGATAATGCATCTTTTAGAGCTGTGTAATGGAAAGTCGAACCCACAAGAAGGGTCTTGTCAATGTCAAACAGGACTAGTCTATTCATAAATATACCTCGCATAGATATAGTTTCATTTCAAAATAACAATTTTTAACTTTTTGATAGGAGTTCTTCTGATGCATTCTTAGCAATTTCAAGTATCATGGCCTCATCAAGTTTTAAAAGCTCCCTATTTTCCATTAATATCTCGCCATTACAAATCACGGTATCAACATTACCGCCATTGGCAGAATATACCAGATGAGATATAGGATTTCTAAATGGCGTTAGTTGAGGCGTTCTCATATCTACCAGAGCTAAATCTGCTTTTTTATCCACTTCAATGCTTCCTATTTGTTTTTCAAGCCCTAATGATTCAGCACCATCAATTGTAACCATTTTAAAAACTTTCTCAGCAGTTAAAACAGTAGGATCCATGGTTGTTACCTTCTGGAGAAGTGAACCTATTTTAATTTCTTCCAAAAGGTCCATGTTGTTGTTAGATGCCGATCCATCAGTACCCATTGAAACACATACTCCTTTACGAAGAAGTTCTGCTACTGGAGAAACTCCTGACGAGAGTTTCATGTTGCTTGAAGGGTTATGAGATATTTTAACATCTCTTTGTTTAATTATGTCGATTTCAGAGTCTGATAGCCAAACCGCATGCGCAGCTGTTACTTCACTCCCTAAAAAACCAATATCATCCAAATATTCAAAAGGACGCTTTCCATGTGCTTTTAAAACATCTGAAACTTCTTTTTGTGTTTCAGACACATGTATGTGTATCCCAATACCATATTTAGCTGATTCAATTTTTACTTTTTCGAGTAGCTTTTGTGAACATGTATAGGGCGAGTGGGGTCCAAATGCAACTTTGATCCTCCCCTCTCCTGTGTTGTGACATTTTTTTATTATTCTAATACTTTCTTTAAATTCTTGGTTTCTTTTATCTTCATTTCCAAAATCTATCATTCCATGGGAAAGTACTCCACGGAGCCCTGCTTCATCAGCGGCTCTTGCAACGTGATCCATAAAAAAATACATATCATTAAAGCAAGTTGTACCTGATTTGATCATTTCTGCACAGGCCAGAAGGGCCCCAGCATAACAATATTCACCATTTAACTCTGCTTCAACAGGCCATATATGATTGTTCAACCATTTATCAAGCGGTATATCATCTGCTAAACCTCTCATAAGTGTCATTGATAAATGCGTATGTGTGTTAACTAATCCCGGAATTAAAACTTTGCCTTCGGCATTTATAACCTCATCAGCATCAGTTATATCAATTTTATCAGATATTTCCTCTATTTTATCATCTTGTATTAATAATGAGCCTTTTTTAATTTCATTAGAGATAATAACAGCATCTTTTATGAGAATGTTTTTGCTTTCCATGTTCACACCAATATAATGAATTATGGGAAGAACATAAATATCTAACAGTTCAAATTTTAGAATATTATCAAATTATTAGTAATCAAATCAAGATTTAAACATTTTAAATGGAGGGTATAAATGCAGATAAGAATAGCACTGCCATCAAAGGGAAGGATCAGTGACCCTGCTGTCAAGCTTCTAGGCAAGGCAGGAATTGGTGTTAAAGATACTGCCAACAGAAAGCTTTTTTCAGAGACTTATGATGATGAGATAAGTGTTATGTTCACTAGAGCTGCTGACATCCCTGAATTTGTTGCCGACGGTGCAGCTGATATTGGAATGACAGGCCTCGATCTTATAGAAGAAAACAGCGCATCAGTCGAAATACTGGAAGATCTTAATTTTGGAAGCGCTAAGCTAGTCTTAGCTGTACCAGAGGATTCATCAATAGAGAAATTATCAGATATTGTTGATGGTGCTTTAGTTGCAACTGAATTCCCCAATCTGACCAAAAAATATCTCAAATCCAACAAAATCAATGCTAAAATCGTTGAATTAAGTGGTTCAACCGAGATAGCACCATTTATTGGGGTTGCAGATATAATTGCAGATCTAACGAGTACAGGGACCACATTAAAAATGAATCATCTCAAGATAATCGATACAATCCTTGAAAGCTCAATAAAGCTCATTGCCAATAAAAAAAGCTATAAAGTTAATAATGAGAAAATAGAAGCCATTAGAACGGGTATAAAGGGAGTTTTAGATGCGGAAGGTAAAAAACTTGTGATGATGAACGTAAATGAGATTTTTTTAGACGAAATTAAAAAGGCAATGCCCGGACTCACAGGCCCTACAGTTTCAAATGTACTTTCTGATAAAGATGTGGTGGCTGTCCATGCCGTTGTAGATGAAAAAGACGTATTTAACCTTGTAAATCACCTAAAAAAAATAGGTGCACGTGATATACTGGTTGTGCCAATAGAAAGGATAATTTGATGAATTAAACGATTCAATATGGAGTAGTTTAATGAAGCTAATAAGTTTTAAAACAGACAAAATAAATAAACTAGGAGTTTTAAAAGGTGACAAAATAATAGAAATTAAATCTTCAATGGATGAAGTCATTAAATCACCAGATATTGATAATATAGAAATTTTAGGAAACCATAATCTTGAAGATGTGAATATAAATGTGCCAATTTTGCCTTCTAAAATAGTTTGTGTAGGTTTAAATTACACTGACCATGCAAATGAATTGGGTATGGAACTTCCTGAAGAGCCTATTATATTCATAAAACCTTCAACAGCAGTTATAGGACATAAAGATAATATAATTTATCCAAAATCTTCTGTACAGGTAGATTACGAGGTAGAACTTGGAATAGTTATTTCAAATGAAGCTCATTTAGTAAAAAGCGAAGATGCCCCAGAATATATTGCTGGTTATACTGTTATAAATGATGTTACTGCTCGTGATATGCAAAAAAAAGATATTCAATGGACCAGGGCTAAAAGCTTCGACACATTTGCCCCCATAGGGCCTTGCATTGAAACAGAATTGGATCCAATGAATCAGAACATATCATTACGGCTTAATTCAGAGTTGAAACAGAATTCTAATACAAATAACATGATCTTCGATGTCTGCGAGTTGGTAGAATTTATAACAAACATAATGACATTGAAAACCGGAGACATTATATCAACTGGAACACCGCCAGGTGTAGGGCCCATGAATGTTGGAGACGTTGTAAAAGCAGAAGTGGAGGGTATAGGCGTACTAGAGAATCTTTTGAAAAAATAAAGAATAAATTAGAATTATGTATTTTATTCTAAAACATTCCCCAATAGTCTCATCATTAATTATTGCTTGATTTAAGATGTATAGTTGCTTCATCTACCGATAGATTTACTATTTTCCTATTCTGTAACGTAATTCAATCAAAAACCCTCATTCTATGTATATGGCCGGTTTGTAGGGCATTGCGTTGCGTGATTTACCTTTTGGATCGTAGGTAGGCTTATCATAAATAATTACATCAGCATCTGCCTCTCCTGCCAGAAATTCGATTGAATTTTTCAATGTAGAATACTCGTCTATCATTCCCGTATATTTGATCTTGGTCATTTCTCTACCTATCTTCCTCGCAAATTCTGCGATTTCCTTCTTATTGTCGTGAACATTCTGTTTTATGGCTTCCTGCATTATCTTACCAATATCAGGTTTTCCAATGTTATTTGCAATTTCAAATAGCTTCCATTTCCATTCAGGAGATACATAAACATGAATTTTACTCGGTTTAACGTTTATTACCTTTTTAATCTCATTTATGTCTCTAGATAATCCGTAGACTATCTCTTCACCCTTTTGAATCTTTTCATCCATGAGATCAACGTTGTATCCAGGCCACTCAGTAATAGATACCAATCCATTACCCCCATATTTTTCCCATAACTCTTCACATATATGGGGTACGAATGGAACCATCAATCGAATCCATATCCCTAAAACGTAGACCATAACCTCTGCAATCTCTTGTATTGCAGTTTCATTCTCTGATTCATGTTCAATTCTATAGAAGAAATGATCAATATCCTTTTTAAATAGGAAAAATGAATCTTGCAGTGCTTTTCTAGTTTGGAATCCTTCTAGAGCTTCTGTCGCTTCCATTACTCTCATGTTGACTTGTGCAAGCATCCACTTGTTTATGGGTTTTTCAACTTTTGGAGTTGTTTTATGATCTTCAAGACATATCTCAGAACCATAAATTTTTTGAACACGCAGTGAAAATTCAGAGAACCACTCTAATCGTTTGCTGATACCCCTTATCTCATTTTCCCTCCAATCAAAGTCCTGCCAAGGCTCTGCAGATGACATTAAGAAAAGTCTAATAACATCAGAACCATAGGTTTCAATTGCATCTTCAAGCATCACTATGTTCCCCTTGGATGAGGACATTTTATTACCTTCGAGAAGTCCCATTCCAAATACAACGATACCCCTAGGCCATTTATCCATAGGAAATATGGCAGAATGATGGAATAAGTGGAATGAAAGATGATTTCCAACCAAATCCTTGGCTGAAAGTCTCCAATCTAAAGGATACCAATAATTGAATTCATTTCTCATCTCTTTGGTGAGTTCAGGGTTGATATTGTTGAAAGGTTCAGAATTGGACTTTAAACCTAAAAAAATATCATCAAAAAACTGATCATTAAGATCTTCTGGATCAATACCTTTCATGTACTTTGAAATAGTATAATATGCCATATAAATTGTTGAATCACTTAAAGGTTCTATTAACCAGTCTTTGTTCCATGGTAATCTAGTTCCAAGCCCAATTCTCCTTGAGCATGCCCAATCCTGCAGCCATCCTATGTAATACTTGAAGTTAGCCCTTACTTCTTCAGGGATTATTTTCATACCCTCTAGACATTGGTAGGTTAATTCTTTCCATCCTTCGTCTGAGTATTTCAAGAACCATTGGTCGTCCAATATTTTTACGACACATTTGGTTCCACATCTGCAAATAACAGGTCTTTCTGCAAATTCAAATAAGATATCTCCTTTTTTTATGTCGTTAAGGAGTTTGATTATTTCATCCCTTGCATCATCTACCCTAAGTCCGTGATAATCTCCAGTGTTCTTGTCCATAACACCTTTTGAATGTTCAAGCTTGTATAACTCATTTGTAGCTTCTTTTAAGTTTGAATCATTCTGATTTTTGATATCGAACTTCTTTATCATGTCCTCTGCAGGTATTTCACTGTATCCTTCGAGATTTATCATACCAATGGCCTTTATGGATTGAACTTCATCATTGATACCGTATTTTTCGAGTTCAATTTTATCTTTTTTAAGGTCTAAGAGCGCTATCAGATCAGCTGGAGCATGCCCAGGTACCGAATAAACTACACCTGTCCCATATTCAGGATCAACGAATGGTGCAGGGAGTATTATATGTTCTAATGATGTTAAAGGGTTTTTAACGTGTTTACCAATTAAATTCTTTGCATCTATATCTGAAACAATTGAAATATCCTTTTTCTGATTAAAAATATTGCCATAGGCATTCTTTGCTATTATCCAGACTTCATTATTTATTTTAACCTTCACATATTCTGAATCTGGGTTTAACCAAAGATTTGTAACGCCAAAGAGCGTTTCAGGACGATAGGTAGCTGCTACCAAATATTCTCCTTCTAATTCAAACTTCACCAGTGTAAGCTCGTTTATTCCAACTCCCTCACCTTCGAGAAGATCATGGTCTCCCACTGGATTTTCACATTCAGGACAATACTTTACAGGATGCTCCCCTATACGCACAAGACCCTTTTCTTTTAGTTTTCTGAACTGCCATTCTATAAATTTTTGATAAGATGGATCAAAAGTTTTAAACTCTCTTCGCCAGTCAATAGTATAACCCATACGTGTCATAACATCATGATATTCACTGCTGAAGTACTCTACAATATAATTAGGGTCTGTGAATTTTTCAATCTCTTCTTCAGGTACTTTATGAATATTTTTGTAAATATCCATTGTCCAAGGATCACGTCTTTTAATGCGTTTGGCTATACCNNAGCTCCTGTAACATGCCAAGCCATCGGAAAAAGGACATTAAATCCCTGCATTCTCTTAAAACGAGCATAAACATCTGGTACCGTGTATGTTCTTCCATGTCCAATGTGCATTGCGCCGCTTGGATATGGATATGCAACCGTCACGAATATTTTCTCTTTATCATTGGGATCTGACTGGAATATATTTGATTCCTGCCATTTCCGCTGCCATTTCTCTTCAACCTTAATATCCGTCAAATGATCACCCCAGAATAAACTTAAAAGTATTTAATTAACTAATTTCTTTGATTAGAATTAATATTGTTTATATAACTTAATTGATGTATCTAAAATTGAATTTATTTTAGGAAATAATTTTTTTGGAAGTAATGGATTAATATGTTTATAATTTCATTAGGTTGATTACTATATATTTTTTAACTTAATTCACTTTCCATCCACTTTAAATAATTTTTAGAACCTTTATTAACGGCTATTTCTAATATACAAGGAATTTCATAGCTGTGAATNNCCTCAATCTCATGTTTCCACAAATAAATAGACTCGATAGTCGGTATAATATTAATGCATGCTGCAAGTTTTTCTTCCAGGAGTTTTACCGCTATTTTTTTGGACTCTGAAACTCCAGAAGTTGTAATATAAATAATTGAATACATTGTAACTCCTCTTTTTAGAAATGAAAATATTTAATTGGTATCCGGAGATGGAGTTGGTTTCAATTTGTGACCTGAAGATTCTACTTTCTTTTTTATCCTTATTACTTCACTGAGGGGTATTTCAAGTCTTTGTGATATTTCATAGTCTTCTAACTTCCTATCAATCATAAGATACAATACTTTATCAAGAAGCTCATATTTTATTCCTAGCTCATCTTCATCTGTTTGACCTGCCCATAATCCTGCTGTCGGTGGTTTTTCTATTATTTCTTTGGGTACTCCTATTTCTGATGCCAACATCCTAACCTCTGTTTTGTAAAGATCACCTATAGGTAGTAAATCCACACCACCATCGCCGTGTTTGGTGAAGTAACCTACAAGAAGCTCTGATTTGTTACCTGTTCCAATTACCAGCCGGTTAAGATGATTTGCATGGTAATATAGTATCATCATCCTTATCCTTGCCTTAAGATTGGCGTTTGCAATATCGCTATGTTCTGTGTTTCCTTGATCTTTATTGGTTGCGTGGATACATATTTCCTTAAATGGCGCGATTAGATCGTCAACATGTATGATTTCATATTCAATTCCAAGTGCCTCAGCAACGATTATTGCATCTTCAATATCTTCAACTGGTGTTGTAACTGTCGGCATTATAATTCCCAATATCCTATCTTTTTTAATGGTTTCAGCACATAGATAAGCAGTTGTTGAGGAATCTAAACCCCCATTAAGACCAATAACTACCCCAGAAGTTTTAGATTCACTCACCTTATCCTCTATAAAACTGGAGATTTTTTTAGCAGTTTCTTCTAGATCTTTCCATGGAATATTAGTTGTTACTTCTTGCATTCTTAACCACTGTTTAGGATTTAATATTTTTTACCAAGATCAACATTTACATTTATTTGTTTTTTTATTTAATTAAATTAATTTTTGATTAATATTATTTTTTCTTTCCGTATGATTTATTTAAACCTTACAGAAAACCCCATATCAATTTGTTTAAATAATTAAATAAAATAGGATATTTTGACCCCAAGAATTATAGTAATGAAAATGTACATAAAGAGAAATGGCATTAATAAAAATTGTATTTAATTGATTCTTAATCTAAATTTCAAATCTTTTAATTTATTTAATATATGAGCCCAAATAGAATAACTNNAATCTTTTTGATTGTTTAATATATCATGTCAAATAGAATAACTTTAAAAATAAATATAACATATCATACAACACAACGTTAGGCTAATTTTTAGGCTGATTAAATAATGTTAAATGGAGGAACATAATGGCATTTAGAGACGTTTTTAAGTTCAATAAAGGAAAAACAACATTTGTATTTATTGGAGGTAAAGGAGGAGTAGGAAAAACTACCATATCAGCTGCTACAGCTTTATGGTTCTCAAGGCATGGCAAAAAGACCTTGATAATATCTACTGATCCAGCACACTCCCTATCAGATTCATACGAAAGAAACATTGGTCACAATCCAACCCCAATAGCTGAAAACCTTGAAGCACTTGAAATAGACCCTGAAATCGCAATGCAGGACTACCAAGTCAAAATGAAAGAACAACAAGCAATAAATCCTGGTATGGACATGGGTATGATGCAGGACCAAATGGATATGGCTTCAATGTCACCTGGTATCGACGAAGCAGCAGCATTCGACAAATTTCTTCAATACATGACCACAGATGAGTACGACATAGTTATATTCGATACTGCACCAACTGGACACACACTCAGATTACTTTCTTTCCCTGAAATGATGGATTCCTGGGTTGGGAAGATGATAACTGTCAGGCGCCAAATCGGAAGCATGGCAAAAGCATTCAAAAATATTATGCCATTCATGGGCGATGAAGAAGAAGAAGACAAAGCTTTAGAGGACATGGAAGATACTAAGAAGAGAATAAAGGAAGCAAGAGGCATAATGGCCGATCCTATGAGAACATCCTTCAAAACAGTTGTTATACCAGAAGAGATGTCTATCTACGAGTCAGAACGTGCAATGGAAGCTCTTCATAAATTCAATATGTATACAGATGGTGTTATTGTCAACCA
>PMMY01000255.1 GCA_003162655.1 Methanobacterium sp.
ATGTGTGTATTACGATTCATCTGGTTCATATGTTATAATTTCGTTTAATTTGATCACAAAATGCCCCCAATTTAATATAAAATAGATTTTGCAGAAATATGGAAATATGCCAAGAATAAAATGTACGTTCAATCAATTGAAAAATTCTAATAAAAAAAAATAAGAAAAATTTCTGATCTTTATTCTAACTTTCAATTTACACTTGTGGTTCTAACCTTTTTATCATAAAAGCCATAAAACCAACTATCAAAGGGAACAAAAACAAATACATTATTAAAAGTACTATTGGAGGTAGAATTGCTCCCATAACAGTAGATGCAGCTATCAACATTATCATGGTTATTACAGGACCTAATATTGCAACAAACATGTATATCATCGTAAATGAATTCAATTTCTGAGCGTAATCCTTGAGTTTCATCCTAAGTTCATAGGCTGTGTCTTCTGCTATAACGTTAAGGGTTTTTGCAAGATCCCCACCACTTGATAAGGTCCTAGTTATCTGATAAACGGCCCTTTTAAGCCCCTCAGAATCAATCCTATCGCTCATATCTGTTAAAGCTTTTTCAGTTGTTTCTCCGTATTTTATTTCCTCCAGTGCCCTTGCAAACTCCTCAGAAAGTGCACCATAACCTGAAAGTGCAACAGATCTCATACTGTCATGCATGCCTATACCTGCACGAAGTTCTGTAGCCATCTGCCTCAGAGCAAAAGGAAGTTCCCTTGATGCTTCGTTTGAACGTGAACCCCGCTTCATGTTGGGAAGGAATATTATTACCACCGACATCATGAGGATCACCAGTCCGAAAGCTCCTCCAATGAGTATTCCAAATCCAAGAATTACCATCAACAAGAAAACTACTATAAAAGATATTCCACCTATAACAACGATCATCCTTGGTTCAAGACCCTTCTTCTCATCTTCCTTTAGAAGTTCTTCAAGAGATGCCTTATGAAAAGCCTCTTTTTTTGCAGTCTTTTCTGGAAGAGGTTTTGCTCCCCTATCCCTATCATACTTCTTATCGATAAGTTCCTTGAAAATCTCAATTTCATCCTTATCCATCCGCATCTTCCCTATTACACGTGAAGATGTTCTTTTTACAGTACTTTTAGAGGAAGATGACATTTTTAATCCAGAACCCACTTTACCTGCCTTGGATCTTACATTACTTGCTTTTGATGTTACATTACTTGCCCTAGATGATAATTTACCCAATTTATCGACAGGTCCAGATACTCCTTCTCCTACCTTCTTTGTTGAATCTACGGTCATTCCACCGATTCTATTGAAGAATTTTTTGAGACCAGCAAAAACCATTTTTTATCACCGAAAAGTTACTTTTAATAAATAAATCATTATCTATAAAATTTTATATCCTATTAATGCATTCTATCCTATTATGCATCATTTATATTTATAATATTTTTTCTAGAACCTCATCAGGATCTCGGTAGTAACTGTTAATGTAATGTCCCACCTCATCAATGGATCGAATATTGTTGTCTGCCAAGTACTCCAGTAGAAGCCTTCTCTTCTCGATTTCCTCTTCAATTTCAGTAATCCCAATTCCACGTAGTTCTGCTATGTCACGCAGGGTTTGACTGGCAATTCCAACATATTCTACCTTATCTGAAACATTGTTCCATTCAAAAACTCTGTTAAGCTGGACATTACCCTCTTCCATTCCAACAATTTCTGCAACTTCAGTAACTCGCCTGATTGAACCACCTTCCGTTCTATACATCCTGTTTTGCATTATAATAAAGTCTAGAGCAGGTATCATTATGGTTGGAACATTCATTGGTGGGTTTACTAATCTTGTTACTGTTTCCCTTGCGGTGTTTGAATGAAGTGTTCCCATACCCGAGTGACCTGTGTTTAATGCTGTAAAGAGCGTTACTGCTTCAGCTCCTCTTACCTCACCAACTATCACTCGATCAGGNNGTGATTATCCTTTCTCGTGGCGGGGTAAATGCAGTAACAGCATTTAAAGTAGTTGTTTTACCAGAACCTGTACCCCCTGCTATTATTGCGTTGCAAGGTTTGACACCAAGGCCATCAGTACAAACCCATAAAAACCCTGCCAGATGTGAAGATAAAGTTTTGAAATTTATTAAATCAATTATAGTTAAAGGATCCTTTCTGAACTTCCTTATGGTTAAGGTTGCTCCATCTGCAGAGACAGGAGGTATGGTTGCGTTAACCCTTGAACCATCAGGCAACCTTGCATCAAGTATGGGTGTTTGCTGATCTATCCTACGGTTAACTTGTCTTGCTATAACATCTATTATGGCCTTTATGTCTGAATCGTCATCAAAAATAACATTGGTGATCATCATACCAATCTTTCTGTGGTAAACAAAGACATTCCTATTGACCCCTATAACCATTATTTCCTCGAGGTCATCATCCTTTATCATTGGATCAA
Source organism: Methanobacterium sp. (assembly GCA_003162655.1). Lineage (GTDB taxonomy): Archaea > Methanobacteriota > Methanobacteria > Methanobacteriales > Methanobacteriaceae > Methanobacterium_B. Next base: position 2,430 of record PMMY01000255.1, read on the forward strand.
GCTGACCGTAACCTAGCATCTCCTGTGATATTTGAGTGGCTAGTCTCTCAACATCCCTTACACCTTTACTTCTTAAAAATTCCTTTACTTCTCCTATAAAGCTGTCTTCATCAATACGGAAATCTTCACCTTGTGCAACAGCTACTTCAACGAGTTTTTCGCGAACTTCGTTGAATATCTGTCTTTCTTTTTCAGAGAATTTGGGAAGACTTACATTGTAAGTCGGGATTAAACCTTCTTCAACTATCTCTGCTTTCAAGACATCAGAAACCTTTTTNNTTTGTCTTCGCGTTTTTCTGGAGAAGGTTCTTTGTTATCCTCTTTTTTTAGAGTGTCCTTTCCAAAAATATCAGTGGAGTCACTTGTTGACTCGTCATCCGTTGCAAATTCTCCAAGAAGATCCCGGAGGATTTCTTTACGTTTATCTTTCATAAGTCTCAATTATTTATATAATTAAACCAATATTTAAGCATATGGACATAGAATGTATCTGCGGATTCGGATGTATGGAAGAATCGTTAGCAACCCTGAAAAATATTGAACACATATTCAGTCCTTGCAATGAATGTATAGATCCAAAACTTAAGAAATTTAAGTCATTAAACGATCAGATAGATCTTGAGAAGTTAGATGCAAATTATGGACGATGTAACTGTAGAAAAAGACATTTAGATTTAGTAATTGCTCATGCACTGAAGATCATGATTGAAGAAGGTATTAGAAACAAAAAAACAACACTCAGAAAAACTTGCACACCTCTGATTACTCCTGCGCATCCCACAAAATCAGTGCCATTTCTTCCAGAAAGATCCATGGTTTTATTAGCAGAGGGAATAACTAAGAAGTGTGCAGAGAGGATTTTAAATGAGATCCCAGAAATAAAGGGTGTTTTAGAGGGAAATATCAGGCAAACAGTAGGAATGAAAGACTCTGACACGTCACCACATGTTTATAAACTCCTTGCAGGATGTGACATGCGTTGTGACATAGTTCCAACTTTTTCTGGTGCTTTATGCATATACAGAAACCAGGCTGAGATCCATGTGGAATTCTCAAAACCTATATCTCCTAAAGTGGAGGCTTTAAAAACAATTATCGAAAAGTATAAAAATCCAACAGTCCTCGATTGTACTTGTGGACCCGGAACCCTAGGTATTACCAGTTTGAAAGCAGGTGCAAAAAGAGTTGTGTTCAATGACATATGGTATCCTGCTGCAAGGATGACTTCATTCAATTTAGAAATTAACGGATTTAGAACTGATTTTTTTGATGTAAAAAAGGGCTTAATAGGGTATGGAAAGAATTTTGAAGTTTATTGTGAAGATATTATGGATTTAAAGGATATATTAAATGAAAAATTTGATATATGCATAATTGACACCTTCCCCGGTGTAGATACAAGTAAATTCGTCGACTCTGTGAGGGATCTGTGCAGAGAAATTGTTGTAATATAATTAAATGATTAAATATTCTTTTAAATATATTGAATAAATTCAACTCATTCGGTATATATGATAATTGCAGGAAGTATAAGCAACTCCTATGTAGTGAGGGACCAAGCAGAGTGAAATTGATGTTAAATAAACGAGTAATACGTATAAAATATTTGCATTCTTTAGGTAGGGTAATGGCTCAAACTAATATGGATTCAACCACCAATATATAAAAATATGTTGTCAAAAGTTAATATTATCATCAGTGAAAATAGTATTATTATAATATTTTAAGTAATTAAACTAAAATCTTGAAATTGAAAATAATCTTGAAATTTGAAAATAAAACTGGTTAGTGTAAGATAAATAAAAATAGTATATTGGAAGACGTTTACATGAGTCTTCTTACATCAACAACTTC
>PMMY01000021.1 GCA_003162655.1 Methanobacterium sp.
TGATTCTATGTTAATCAAAATCCGGTAACAACAGGTTGACTTTATTACACATAATTTATAAATTTATTTTCAGCCGAAGAAATCTGATTATGAAGAGCAAAACAATTATAGAAAAAAGAAAAAGAACAGATAATCAGCGAGTTAAAAGATCTCCGGATCTTAAAAGCTCAATGATTAAAAATACTGAAATGAACCCTGTTTATACAGAACTTGTTGGTGAAGGTCATGAAGACTTCTATAATTACCTCGATTGGCTTGGATTTGCGAGAACCCCTGATCTTTTAATTCTTACCACTTCGCATCATTATTATTTCGAAGTTGAAGATCTCAAAAATGTAAGGACAGTGGTAAATCTGAAAAAATTAAATAATATCAATAAACCTAAAGATTTTCTACAGGAAATTTACTCGGTTCTGCCAAATAAATGTCATCTTATCGGAAGTTTCACAGATAATAAAAAGCAAAATATATTTTCACCTTCAAAAAAGCCTCAAAACCGGATAGATGCTGATGAATCAGGTTCTGAGATGGAAACAGGCCGGTGGAATTCATTTTTAAATGTTTTGTATGGCGTTATTGATGCAAAGACTAACAGGTATTTGTCTGAAAAATCTGTAAGATTACTACTTGAAGAAACAGGTCTGAAAATTCTTGATATGACTGAATTAAATGGTCATACTTATTTTTGCACCCAAAAGGACNNGATGTTTTTACTAATTATTACAGACTTCATAAAGATACCGGTTTGAAAGAACGGAATCTTTTAAGATATATCTTGAGTTCCCTCGATGTTTTGGCAATCATTTTAGCATTCCAGACTTCATATATCATCAATTATTTTGAACGTGGCGGATTATTTTTTACTGAGAGTAGTATATTAATCCTGTTTATTGTGATTTTGCCTTTCTGGCTTCTTATACTTTATCTGATCAGGAGCACAGGAATTCATACTAAACGCTATAAAGNNGCCTGAGCTTCCTTTTTTTGGTTTTCTTTTTTTATTCTTTGGAAGGATACTGATATATAATGTACTTAACAGATTTGGTGAAAAAGATCACAACAATGTGATTGTTATCATAATTGCTGACGATTCTTCTTTACCATTTATTGAAAATCTTTTATCAAATAAAAGGTTGGGATATAAACCTGTTGTAATTTTTACAGAATCAACATTAGTCAAAAACAGATATGAAAATATTTGTATTATACTTCCTGAAAAATTTTCTGATATAATTGGAGATCTTATAGAGGTTGATTTTGTCGATGAAGTACTTTATCTGAAAGAGAAAGCCGATTCAACTACCGTGCGCGATATAATTGCTATCTGTGAAGATCTGGGAGTTACTTTCAGACTGCGTGATCCAAATCCCAAAGGTAATCTTTCAAGCGCTCTTAAAACAGATATTGCCGATGGCAAATTTCTGAGTTTTATNNTCCGATAATAAGCAAAGTATCCAAAGTAGGATGGAGAGGCCGTCAAATCAAGGTTTTTCGTTTCCGGACCATGTATTTAAATGCAGATAAGAGAAGTTTCTATGTGGACTCATATATCAAAAGCCCGGATTCTGAGTTCCGGGAAGATCCGCGAATTACAAAAATGGGCAGATTTCTTTTAAAATCGGGATTGGACGAGCTGCCACAACTATTTAATGTCTTAAAAGGAGATATGTCCATAGTCGCACCAAAACATCCTCTTGAAAGCGAAAAAATAAAGACGCATAACAGAAAGTATTCCTGAAAAAAACCCCTGAATACTTTTGCCCAGGGGTTTGCTGGCACCAAAGAATGTTTTTGATATCATTATTGGTACCGGAATATATAATTATGAAGATCTTTATTTGCCGTCTGGAACTTTTTGTGCACAAAAATATGTAAGTCCATTGATTTCTNNATGGGACACTTGAGGAAATTCCATTCTCGATAAGGTTGAAAGGTCCGGATGATTCTGCAGCTGGTTTATGCGGATCAGGCAGAAATATATTTTTATCCTTATTATTAAAAAACGTTCCGATGAAATAGCTTTTTAATGGCAGAACAGATGAAACATTACACAGAAAATCCCTGATATTTTTTATATCGTTAAGTTGTTTAAGATTCACCAGTATTTTTACCTTCTTCAGATCTTTAGTCTCATAATAATAATGCTTTGCAGAGGGGAGTACCATTAAATTAAGATCCCGGGGAATATTTAAGAGAGCAATATAATCAGAAAAGGATTCAGTGATATCTGTTAGTAATTGGCTTAATATGGGGTTTTCCGGCATAACATCATTAGTCGATATGAAAGTATCAGATACTTTTCTTCGAGTTCGAATCTGGCCATTTCTGGATATTGAGGTTATTGTATCCAACTTTTAAGGGTTAACAGATTTCTGAATTAGACAATAAAGGTACTCTCATGGATCTTACCCGTTATTACATAATCAGGTGAAAAAGTTACATAATTCCCACATATTCAGGTAATCAGATAAGTGAAACATGTAAGTATTATCTTGAATAATGTAATATGCAAGCATTATTGGTCCGTACCTTTGTATCAGTTAATTTGGATTACAAAGGATTAATAAATAACAAAATGAAAAAATATCTAATTCTTTTAATATTATCTGTATTCATCGGATTTTTAGTTTCATCATGTATGGCGGGAATGAGCCGTGACGGCAGCTATGGTGGCGATGTCAGTTACAGGAGCGGTTATGATCAGGGCTACCACAGAGGTAACCATTTCAGAAATCGCAGAGACAGAAATAACCATAACGATGGCAGAGACCGTGACGATCAGAATGTTTTAATCATACGTTAAGTCTCAACAATGCGTGCATGATAGTTAATCTGGTTCATCAATCTTGTCAATTCCTTGGCTGATATTGAAAAACTGATAACTTTGTAAAGGCTAAAGATTGAAGACATTATGAATATTACAATTCGATTAAGATCCGTATTGCTTATTATTTTCCTCTTCGGGATTGCCAATTTAGGTTCCTATAGTCAGCCAATGGAGAAGAAGCTGAATATAGATATTGTATTTATTGGTAACAGTATTACCGAAGGAGCACAATTGAACAAACCAGCAGACGNNTTACAGCCAGTAATTATATACGCCTTCAGAAAAAGATTGGGTCTATAGCGTTTATTAATCAGGGCAGAAGCGGGTTTACGACAGTTGATTATCTTCCTTCCGCCGCTGGTGCACTTGCACAGGTAATAGCAGCGACTAACTTGCTGCACAAGGACACACAACATATTTTGATATTTTCTATTTCGCTGGGTACTAATGATAGTGCCGAAAAGGGGCCAAATGGTTCGCCTGTAAAGCCTGCTGACTATATTCAAAATCTGAAGGCGATAACTGATAAATTATTATCAGATTTCCCGGAAAGCAAAGTATTTTTTCAGCAACCTATCTGGTATAGTCCCAATACCTATAACAGTGCAAAATATATGGCTGAAGGTCTGGCGCGGTTGCAGAGCTATTTCCCCGAATTGAAATTGCTGGTTGAAAAATATTCACACTCAAATCCAGGCCATGTGTTTATTGGAGACCTGAAAGGATTTGATTATTTCAGGAATAAATATCTTACGGATCTAAACCCCGAATCAGGCAATGCCGGAACATTTTATCTTCATCCAAACAAGAAAGGATCGGAGGCTCTGGGTAAATTCTGGGGAGAGGCTATTTATAGCAGCCTTTTTAAAGATTAACAGACAATTAATTATTTTTAATATAAGATCCTTACCCTTACAGTATTGGGAATATTCCTGAGGTCTTGAAGTACGGAAGCTCCAAGTTCACTTTCTGTTTCCAGGATAACATAACCCAGGTCCGCATCAGTCTGCAGGTATTCCGCAGAGATATTTATGCCTCTCGATGAGAAATAGTGGTTTATTTCCCCAAGAACACCAGGGACATTTTTATGGATATGTAGAAATCGTTGTTTGGAGGAGTTAGCTC
>PMMY01000050.1 GCA_003162655.1 Methanobacterium sp.
AAAAAAAATATGGAAAAATAAAGGTTAAAACCTTTATTCAAGTCCTAACTGTACTCCGCCAATTCTCGGTGCTAGGTAGTTGTAGAATATGGTTACAAGTGCAACCATTATGAAGGTCCCAATAAAGGATACGATTATGTTCCCTATTAGGCTTNNTGGTTTGTTCCTGCTGGCGCAAATAATAATTTGACTCCACCTACTCTAGGTATGATGTAGTTGTAGAATATTGCTGCAAGGGCGTGTCCAATAAAACCAAATACGAATACCAAAATCGGCAAGGCAATGATTAATAACACGGCAATAACTACGCCTCCTGTTCCAACAACTGATCCTGTAGGAAGAGTTGCAGGGGTTAGGTTTGTTGCGTTAGCTGCAATGCTAGATACAAGTGGAATTATTATTGTGCTAAATAATGTTGTCACTGGTACTAAAAGTGCTGCAAGTAAAAGTCCTATTATGAATGCCCATACNNTGCAAAGGATACAACAGGTACTGATCTAACTTCGTCTCCTTCAAGTCCTAATTTTATACCGCCGAGTCTCGGTACAAGCATGTTATAAATGAGAGCGGTTACAAACGATAATGTAATATAGACAAGGAAGGTTCCAATGGGGTAGAGAACTATCATAGAAATACCAAGGCTTGCAAATATCAATCCTGCTGTTGGTATAACTGCTGCTAATATTCCAAAGGTAATTAATAGTATTATTGCGTATATAAGGGCCAGAATGGCACCTATCGAAGATGTCATCAGTGTGAAAGGCACTAGTTCAATAGATTTTATTTCTTTAACATCGACCATTTTTTCACCTCCTTTTACTATTTATAATCCTTTTTCTATTACCTACTCTATATTAAATTTTCGTTTTATGGCCAATATCATGTACAATATGTCAGTAAAATGAATTTAAACAGAATATAGAAATTTACCAACAATTAAGTAATTTATGGTTTAAAAAAACGATTTTTAAAAAAAAATAAATTTATTATGGGTAAATTAACCTGAAATTAAATTTAAGTTAAATGGTCAATATAATATCAAAAAAAGGACATAATTTCGATTTAAGAATTAATATTTTATATAAAATAAAAAAAATAAATTTTTAAAATTCAAATTAACATATTGGAATTTTAAAACCAATTATTTGAAGCCGACAATACATTTTCCACTATCTGGACAGCAGAACCTATGTAGGTATGGGGATCCATTATCTCTTCTATTTCATCTTCAGAAAGATACTTGGTAATTTCTTTGCTAGAAGATATAACTTCCTTCAAACCAAGGCCTTTTTCATAAGCATCCATTGAACATACCCTTACAAGTGCATATGCAGTTTGTCTACCAACTCCTTTCCTTGTAAGTTCTGCCATCACTCTCTCAGCCATTATTAATCCATTACTGAGATTCAAGTTTCTTTCAATGTTTTCAGGTTTGAATATTAGGTTTTTGAATAGTTTCAGGCTGAGTTTGATTATATAGTCTGTGAGCATGCAAGATTCAGGTATTATGATTCTTTCACANNGGATTCATTTTATGGGGCATTGTACTCGAACCAACCTGTTTTCGAGGGTCGAAACTTTCTCCTACTTCATTTATCTCAGTCCTTTGAAGATTCCTAACTTCTAGGGCCATTTTTTCAAGTGTGCTGGCAATATTAGCAAGATCCATCAAGAACTCTGCATGAGCATCCCTTTGAACAATTTGATTTGATATTAAAACAGGTTTAAGTCCAAGGATTTGAGAAACTTTTTTGTGGACAGCCAAACCTTTTTTTCCAAGAGCAGCTGTAGTTCCGACGGCACCAGTCATCATTCCAACACAGAGTCTTCCACTACATTCATCAAGCCGGTTAAGTTGTCTGTGAAGTTCATCAGCCCATAATGCAAATTTCATTCCATATGTAGTTGGAAGTGCATGTTGTCCATGGGTTCTTCCTATACAGACATTATTCTTATTTTTTCCTGCCAGATCAAGCACGGTTTTTGTGAGCTCGGTTAATCTTCCCTTTAATATTTTAATGGATTCTTTGAATAATAATGACTGGGAAGTGTCTATTATGTCGTTGGATGTGGCTCCGAAATGAACATATTCTCCAGCATCATTTTCACATACCTCAGCAAGTGCTTTGACAATTGAAACAATATCATGATTGGTTTCGGCCTCAATCTCGGACACTCTTTTTGATGTTACGAATTTTACACTTGCTTTGGATTTAATTTCAGCCGCAGCATCTTTTGGAATCATACCCAGTAAGGCTTCGGCTTCAGCTAGGGCTGCTTCAACTTCAAGCATCTTTTGAAGTTTATTATCTGTTTCCCATATATTTCTCATTTCTTCAGTTCCATATCTGTACTCTATTGGGTGGATAGCCATGTTAAAACCCCTTAAAAATATTCTAAAAACTCATTAAAAATTATTATTAAAAATATAATTTATAATTTAAAATTTTCAGTTTAGTAAAAAATCAATAATGAGTCAACTCATCCTGAGTAAGTAAATCTCAATGCTATGCAGAAGACTGCAAGAACAACAGTCATTATTACTACCTGTTCCGGTGTAAGTTTAGGTCCCTTTGTTTCTTCTTCAAAGTACCTTACTAATCCAGCACCACTTGGAGGAAGTACTTGTTTATCCTTTTTTGCCATAATAAATCACCAACTTAAATTTATCAACGCGTAAATAATAGTCTTCATACAAATTCTATGTTTAAAAATCCTATTGATTTTAAACTTTATATCATTACTGGTTTTTAAACATTTATATAACATTTTTTTTCTGATGCCCAAAGTTTAAAGGTTTTGAAATCAAATATAAAAATGCAAGAGTTTGGAGATATTCTAAGGGAATAACAATTAAAGAAGTGCAATAACTTATTTGAGACGAATTTAAGAATTTTTACAGTATAATTAAAACTTTTATATTAATAATTGATAAATCCTGAGCAAATAACCAAATTAAAGTCAGGTATATATTCATCCAACTATATTTTAGAGGTCGAATTCATTTTAAATCATATCTAAAGGTTTTAAGCAAAGCTTAAATGTTGTTTTGATCATACAATAATAGTAAGAAATTTTATTTAATTTGGGGGATTCATAAGTATTTTTAAGATGTTTCTGGATAGTTCTTAATTCGAATATAAGTACTTTCATTTAAATTCAATATCTAAAAGGAAAAGGTAATATTATGGGATACTTCGAGGATTTGGAAGAAGAAACATTGAAACTGTACGAAATTGCAAAAAATGCAAGACTCAAGGGTCACGATATCGAACTTGAACCTGAGATACCACTTGCAAAGGATCTCGCTGAACGTGTTGAAGGACTTGTTGGACCTAAAGGGGTTGCAGCAAGGATAAAAGAATTAGAAGATAATATTTCCCGTGAAGAAGTTGCATTCCAAATAGCCAGAGAGATCGTAACAAAGACGGATATTGAAGGGAAGGATGACAACCTAGAAGTCAAGGAACAGAAGTCAGACCAAGCTATAAGAACAGCCCTTGCGATCTTAACCGAAGGTGTTGTAGCTGCACCTCTAGAGGGTATTGCTAAACTTAAAATAAAAAGAAATTTTGATAATGGATGGTACCTTGCAGTTTACTTTGCAGGACCTATAAGAAGTGCAGGTGGAACTGCAGCAGCTCTTGCAGTACTAATAGGAGATTATATAAGACTTTCATTAGGTCTTGATAAATACAAACCAACAGATACTGAGATAGAAAGGTATGTTGAAGAAGTGGAACTTTATGAATCAGAGGTTACCAATCTACAGTATTCACCAAAACCTGATGAAGTTAGAATAGCTGCAAAGAACATACCTGTAGAAGTTACAGGCGAACCAACAGATAAGATAGAAGTATCGCATCGTGATTTAGAACGTGTTGAGACCAACAACATTAGAGGAGGTGCTTTGCTTGCTATTGCTGAAGGTGTTATACAGAAAGCGCCAAAAGTCCTGAAATACGCCAAAAAATTGAAAATTGATGGATGGGGATGGTTAGGGGACTTTTCAAAACCGTCTGATTCAAAAAACGACGATGGAGATGCAACAAAGGTCGATGACAAATACATGCGGGATATAATTGGGGGAAGACCAGTACTAGCATATCCTCAGGCAAAGGGCGGTTTCAGGTTAAGATATGGAAGATCAAGAAATGCAGGACTTGCTGCAATGGGAATACACCCAGCAACTATGGAAATAGTTGAATTCTTAGCAGTCGGCACACAGATGAAGATCGAAAGACCTGGTAAAGGAAACTGTGTTGTCCCAGTTGACAGTATAGAAGGCCCAATTGTAAAAATGAAGGACGGTAGTGTTGTTAAAGTTGAATCAGAACAACAAGGAAAGAAAATCAAATACCAAGTTGACGAGATCATATTCTTAGGAGATATGTTGGTACCGTTCGGTGAATTTTTAAGAAACAATCATGTTCTTCTTCCAGCAGGCTGGTGCGAGGAATGGTGGATACAGACTATTGAAAAGTCAAGTAAGTACTCAGAAGGGGATCTGGATCTTCAATCATTAAAAACTGATAAAATAGACTCTAGGACTGCATTTGAACTTTCAGAAAAGTACCAAATACCTCTGCATCCAAATTACACCTACTTTTACCATGATGTCACACGACAGGATATAAATCAGCTTGTAACTTTTTTAAACGAGAATTTTGGCGATAAAGATATAAATATGGACTTAAATTATGGCCATGGATCATTTTCTGAGGAATTAGATGGTGAGGAATTAGAGAGCCCCACATCTACAGGTTTAACCGTTAAAATAGGCCCTGAAAAAAGAATTTTGGAAGTTTTAGGCATTCCTCACGTAGTAGAAGATGGGAACATGATAGTTTCACATGACCATGCATATGCACTTTTAAAAACCCTTACCGAACCATTGAAATTGACAGATGATTCCACAACTTTAGAAGCAATAAACCAAGTTTCACCTGTTAATATAATGGCCAAAGCACCCATTTATCTAGGTGCAAGAGTTGGAAGACCCGAGAAAACCAAGGAAAGGAAGATGAAACCAGCACCCCACGCACTTTTTCCTATTGGTACCAACGGTGGCAGCAGGCGAAATATTGTCGACGCTGCAAAAAAAGGGACTATCAGCGTGGATATTGCCCGGTGTAAATGTACCGAGTGCGGTGTTGGGTCTATGCAGGCAATATGTCCTGTATGTGGTGCAAGGACTGTACCAACCAGTTCTGGTAATAAAAGAATTAACCTGGGCAATCTATTGAAAAAAGCCTATGAAAATGTAGGGGTTAGGAAGATGGATGAAATTAAAGGAGTTATCGGAATGATATCTGAGGATAAATTTCCTGAACCCCTTGAGAAGGGAATACTCCGTTCTAAAAATGGTGTTTTTACTTACAGGGATGCTACAATTAGACATGATTCAACCAACCTTCCNNGGGAATGAAATAGAAAATGATGAGCAGATGATTGAGATCAAGATCCAGGATGTTGTCATATCTGAAAACTGTGCTGAATATCTTATTAGGGTATCACATTTTATTGATGATCTTTTAGAGGAATTTTATGGACTTGAGAGGTTTTATAATATATTGGATAAGGAAGATCTTGTAGGACAGTTGATTGTTGGACTTGCACCTCACACATCTGCAGGTGTTCTTGGAAGAATAGTTGGATTTACCAAAGCAGCCTGCTGTTATGCTCATCCATACTTCCATTCAGCCAAAAGAAGAAATTGTGACAGTGATGAAGATTCAATAATGCTTTTATTAGACGCGTTGTTAAATTTTTCTAAAGTTTACCTTCCTAGTTCAAGGGGTGGTAGAATGGACGCTCCACTAGTTCTATCTTCAAGGATTGATCCTGAAGAGATAGATGATGAGTCCCACAACATCGATGCAATGTCTCAAATTCCATTAGAATTGTATCAGAAAACCCTGGAGTTTGCAAAGCCTTCTGAAGTACTTTATCTTGTTGATAATGTCAAAAAGAGACTAGGTACTGAAGATCAGTATGAAGGGCTTTTATTTTCACATGATACATCAAGCATTCACAGTGGACCTAAGCTTTGCCTCTACAAAATGCTACCTACTATGAAGGAAAAGGTGGATGGTCAGATAAAACTCGCAGAGAGGATAAGGGCTGTTGACCAGAAAGGAGTTGTTGAGGGAGTTTTGATGTCCCATTTTCTGCCGGACATGGCTGGTAACAGCAGAGCATTTTCAAGACAGAAGGTTCGATGTACTAAGTGCAACAAAAAGTACAGGAGAATACCGCTTTCAGGAGACTGTGTATGTGGCAGCAACCTTATTCTGAGTATATCCAAGGGTTCAGTAATTAAGTACCTGGAAATATCTAAAGATCTTTCGCAGCGTTATCCAATAGATAATTATCTTGTTCAGAGGATAGAACTAATTGAATCAGGTATAAACTCACTTTTTGAGAGTGATAAGTCAAAACAAAGTTCTTTGGATGTGTTCTTATGAATAATATTTTTAGGATGTGATAATAATTTATTCGTACCATACAAAACATTTTAATAATGTGTTGTTTCAATTGTTTATAAGGAACAATGATTTGTAATCCCAACAACATTTAGATGGTGGATTTCAGACTGTGTTAAATATTTGCAGCAAGTTCTGTTAAAAAAAAATTAAAAAAGAATATTTAAAAGTCATAAAATTTAATATAAAATACAGGTGTTGCCAATGAGGGAGGATATAGAAAGGGACGAGCGGATTATCGCTGCTCTTCCTACAAGGGCACAAACATGTGTCATAAAGAATAACGGGATATATGAAAGATTCACACACGAGAAAATAGTTAAATCATGTCTTATGGTGGGTTCGCCACTATGGGCTGCGGAGAGAATTTCATCGTACGTTGCAAAGGCAGCTTATGACGGTATATCAACAGCTGAAATAAAGATGCTAGTTTATGACTGTCTCAAAAGAGTGGACAGGAAAATAGCCGATAAATATTTGGCATCCAACAATCTTAGGGTGAGAACTTCAAGGGATACAATAGAAGCCTTTGATCAAAGGAAGATAGAGAAAACACTGATCGTAGAAACCGATGCATCAGGAGAGCTTGCAAGAAAGATAGCTACAGAGACGTGGAAGGAACTTAAAAAACTTGATGTGGACTATTTAACTGCTCCAATGATAAGGGAGATAGTTAACACAAAACTGGTTGAACACGGTCTAGAAACACTTCGAAAGAAATACACAAGGCTAGGTATACCTGTTTATAACATCACAAACCTCATAAGAAATGGGTCTCGTGATAACGCAAACATGATACACAACCCTGAGACAGTACACAAGTACGTTGCAGACGAAGCATTAAAACAATACGCTTTACTACGAATCCTTCCAAACGAACTTGCAGATGCTCATTTAGGTGGAGATATTCACATTCATGACCTAGAATTCTTTGCAGGTAGACCGCTTAACTGCTTGCAGCACGATCTAAGGCTTTTCATCAAACATGGTCTTAAGGTGGATGGTACAGGCGATCATACATCGGTTGCAGGACCTCCAAATCATATAGAAACACTTATGAACCATTCTGGAGAAATAATGCTNNCCATTTGCTGCAGGACTCTCATACGAAAAGGTTAAACAGTCTGTTCAGATGTTTATATATAATTTGAACATGGCATACGCTGCTAGAGGATCACAAGTTCCATTCACATCCATAAATCTTGAATTTACAGTTCCAAAATTCCTTGAAGATGTACCTGCATACGGTCCCAAGGGCAAATTAGCAGGTGTATATGGGGATTATGAGGAAGAAACCAGAATTTTACAACGGGCTTTTACTGAAACTCTTCTTGATGGTGATTCTGATGGTAAACCACACCTCTTCCCAAACACAATTTATGCTTTAAGGGACAAAGTCCTAACAGACGAATTTGAAGAGGATGTTAGACGGGTACATGAACTTTCAGCCAAATACGGGTCATCTTACTTTGTAAACATGTTCCCGAGCTACAGGGGCGATATGGCAAATTACATGGGCTGTAGAACATCATTAAACGATAATTGGACAGGTGACTGGGAACAGGATTGTTTCAGGACAGGGAACCTTGCATATGTCACACTAAACCTTCCAAGAATAGCTTACAATTCAAGGGATGACAATGATGTTTTCGACTATCTTGATTCTTATATGCACCTTGCAGAAGAAGTTCTAATGCTTCGAAGAGAACAGGCTATGAACTGTCTGGACAATTACAACCTCCTACCATTCTTGACACAAGAAGCAGAAGGAGAACGGTACTACAGGGTTAACAATGCCACTCTGTCATTTGGGTTTGTTGGATTGAACGAAATGCTTATGGCCCACTGTGGAGAAGGAATAGAAGATCCTGATGCTAGAAAATTCGGATTGAAGGTAATAAAGTACATGAACAAAAGAGCTGATGAACTTAAGGAAGAAACAGGTCTTAGATGGAGTGTGCTCCAGACACCTGCAGAATCAACAGCCTACAGATTTGGAATGCTCGACAAGGAAAAGTATGGAGATAAAGCCATTTTACAGGGAGATGATGTGGCATCCTACTACACCAATTCTTCACATGTTCCTGTCAATTCAGATGTACTTCTACCTGAGAAGATCAAGATAGAAGAAAAATTCCACCCACTAACCCTGGGAGGCCACATATTCCACGCTTTCATGGGAGAAGCATATTCAGACCCTGATTCACTGATGAGCCTCACCAATAAGATAGCTAAAAATTCCGATATAGGATTTTGGGCATATAGTTCTGCACTCAGCTTCTGTATAAAGTGTAAAACACTTATGAAAGGTCTTCAAACCCAATGCGGAACCTGCGGAGAAGAAACTGAGGTTGAATGGTACGACCGGATAACAGGATATGTACAACAAGTAGGAAGATCCAGATCAGCTTCAGGCGGCTGGAATCCGGGTAAAATGAGGGAATTAATGGACAGAAAGAGGTTTTAATACCTCTATATTACTTTTTTAATTTGTTAAAATTTTTATCAACCAATTTAATTTTGGTTCTTAAAGATGGAGAATTTAGATGAAAGCTGAAGCTGACGAATCAAAGCTAAGAAAGAGGATGGACAACCTCCATAAAGACATTGATATTATGAAGGGTGATAAATTCAGATTAACTGATATTAACCTCGATTATATCAAAAAAGAACTTTTTACCCGAGATTTCATGGAAAAACACACAAATTTTTCAAGTTTTGACAAAATGATCAGATCTAGTGATTTTAAAATAGAAAATGAATTAGAATTTAGAGATGCATCAAACTCAGCCAATTGGAACGAATACGTGATCAAAAGTACTGAATTTAAAGATTGGAATGAAATGTTGAGAACATCGGTGCTTGAGAGGGCAACCAAGAAGTTAATGACAAAACATAACTAATAAACTTTATACATACATTCTTTTCATAACTTTTATTTTAAAATAAGGCTAAAACAATATTTTTATTTTTTTATTCTTTAAAATCATGAACCGACTGTACGGGAGTCCCATCTTTAAACAAAATGGGTAAGGTAACAGATTCTGAAGATGTTCCAAATCCATGTGCTATCATGGTATGCCTTCCATCACCGCCGGCTATAACTAAAACCACATCATTGGGTGAACGGGTTATACGAATATTTCCATCAACTATCCATTTTTTGTCAAGTTTCCTTCCACCTCTGTCTCCGAGTTCAACAGAAACTAAAGAATTTTCATGCAAGTAATTTTTTACATCCTGTTTATCCCAACCATCCCTTGAAATAGTTCTTGCATGTTCAGGGCTCATGATAACCAAGACTTCTCCAGGTACATGACTGTTGTTGGATCCTGGAGTAGAAAGTGTGTGAGATATGGTTTCGAGCAGTTCTTCAGCATGCTTGCTGCGATGATCATTTACATTATGGGGGGCCTCAACCGCCATTACAGTTGTTGTACTTGTAAGCGGATCAAAACCTCTTTCACAGTGCATTGAATCCCAAGGACTCTCAAATTCTGATTCTGCAAATGCATAACTGTACTTTGCAGGTGATCCCATGGTGGCGTGGTCGCCAATCCCCGGAACTGCCCCTGCAATATTAATGAGACACAATCGCACAGCACGTCCTATAGTAGCGTTTGCTAGGTTACCTGGACCAAGACAACCATCACCACTTGATGCTCCTATTTCTCGAGAAACTGATCCATTTAAGATTGTACAAACAGCAACTGGATGCGTGGTGGCATTAACGCTTGTAAGGTTGAATTTTTCAATTGAAAGGGCTTCTATGCTATGCTGTACAATGGGCATGAATTGTGGTAGACATCCGGCCATAACAGAGTTTATTGCTATTTTTTCTATGATGGCTTTTCCCTGTCGTGGGGGTAAAACAGCAAGAAGATCATCAGGATTTCTATCTGTATACTCCATAAATTTAAGTACTCTATCTCTTGTTGGGGGTATTATAGGAAGTCCATCGGTCATTCTTCGTATGTAGAAATTATAACTAGTTTTTTCAGGATCAGGATCTATGAAAACCTCAATGTCATTTGGACCTACTTTACATAGGTGATCATCGGTTTTTGCATTTTCAAGCAAATCTTCTATAAGGCAACTGCAATTCTCATTAGATCTCGAATTATGGGATTTTTTGTCCATTTTTACACTTTTCATGGTATTTGTAGAAGATATCTAAGTGAAGGGAGAATTTGTAGCGTTTTTTCTTCAATTTCTTCTTTTGAATGTCCTGCCACTGGATGTTTTATACTTAATATATTCAGATCTTCAGCTCCATGCGATTTAGCAAGTTCATGTGCAAAATTCAAGAATCTGTCAGAGCAAATAGAAATGGTAGATCTTCCCATTTTTTCAAGGCGTATAGCATCAAGTATAATCCAACTAAAACACGAACCACAGTCACCAAGAGCAAGAATCACAATTTCAGAATTTGCTGCTATTTCAAGCTGTTTAATTGTTGCAGGAGATCCTGCAGGTTTTTTAACCCTCACAAACTTTCTTTTGCCCAAATTTTTCTCTAATAGTTCTAATATTACATTAGCTCCGGGTTTAGTATTATCTAAAAGTGAAACGCTCTCAAAATCATATGGAATTGGATTTAATTCTTCTTTAACCATCATTATTTCAGCTAATGGATTTAGAACATCTTTTTCAACTACTTTAACCTTCATTTCAGATACCTTTTATTTCGATAGAAAAATATTAAAATAAAGAATTACTCTTCCATTCTGAACCTTTTAATAACAAGATCCTTGTCAATAGAAAGTACGAATGAAGCTGCCCTTGGGCCTTGTTTTTTACCTGTTATAACCTTATAGATTGCCTGAAAAGCCTTCTGAGGTTTTATATCCATATCATGGATAACATTGTACATAGCATTGTGCAACTCTTCAGGGTTATAGTCTTCATTTTCTAGGAGTTCTGCCACTTTTAACAGGAATACCTTCTGTAAATCGTTTATTTCAACTTTTGGAATTTTTTTCTGGACCTGGAATTTCACAAATTCTGGGGCATAAAGTTCCAGCCAATTTTTAACCTGGTTTAATCTCCTGTTGAGCCTTTCAATGTCATGTTCATCCAGATCTTTGTATCCTTTCCTTTCCATATCTTTAGGAAGCTGTGAATTATTCTTAAGAATTTCAAATACTTTCTGAGTATCATTGCCGGCTATCTGGTATACAACGGTCATGAATCTGTAAGATGGCTGAAATGGCATGGATTTTGAAATTTCGATTTGGGATGCTTCATATATCTTTTTGAGCTTTTCTTCCTCTTTTTCGGAGGAAGCTTCTTCTGCCCCATAGTATATGCGTTCGACGCGGTCATATTGTTCTATGAAATCTAAAAATGGCATTGATGGGTTGAAATCTTTATGTTTTAGTGGTTTGCTTCTGAATATAAAGTAGTTTAATGTTTCGGGCTCTGCTATTTCAAGCCACTGTTCTGGGGTGAAGAAAACTCCATGGGATTTGGACAT
>PMMY01000309.1 GCA_003162655.1 Methanobacterium sp.
ACAACTGCAACGATCTTCATATTACACCTTTTATACTGTGATATTAAAACTCATTTTATTGAATATATTTTTTAAATCTTCTAAATATTACTTAAATATATATGATGTTAGGATATATTTGATTGTAGAATACTCATTTTTTATAATTATATTTATAAAGTATATGAAAAATTTGCAATATCAAGATTATCAACCTGATTAAAATGAAGATAAATGAAATTAAGCTAAAAATTGACGGTTTAGAGGTAAAAGCAGAAAGTGGAGATACGATACTTGAAACTGCTCTTTCTAACAATATTTACATACCAAACCTATGTTACTATAAGGGATTAGAACCATGGGGTTCATGCAGACTTTGCATGGTAGAAAAGGATGATGGACGTCTTGTAACAGCATGTGAAACTCTGGTACAGGATGGAATGAATATTGTAACAGAGAATTCTAGGATAAATAGGGTGCGCAAACTTTCTGCAGAACTTCTAATTGCAAATCACGAGGTTGACTGTCTAACATGCCGAAAAAACGACGATTGCAAGCTTCAGGAGATAGCAGCTTATCTTGGAATTAATAGGGATGATATTGGAAGTTTAAGACGTAATATCAATGAAATTCCTGAGGATGATTCTAATCCTTTCTTTGATAGGGACCTAAAAAAGTGTATACTCTGTGGTATTTGTGTGAGAACTTGTAATGAACTTTTAGGGGTTAAAGCAATAGATTTTGGTTTTAGAGGGTACGAAAGCAAGATAACAACTTTTGCTGACAAGCCCATAGTAGATTCTAATTGTGTTTCTTGTGGAGAATGTGTGGTGGCCTGTCCTGTTGGTGCATTGGTACCTAAAGAAACTTTAAAGCCGGCTAGAGAGGTTAAAACTATTTGTCCCTTTTGTGGTGTTGGTTGTAATGTTTATCTTGGTGTTCGTGGCGATCAGGTCATAACTGCTAGAGGTGACATTAAAAATTCTGTTAACAAGGGTAATCTATGTGTAAAGGGCAGGTTTGGATTCAAGTTCATCAACCATCCAGATAGGTTAACAAAACCTCTCATTAAACGTGATAACATATTTGAAGAGGTTGAATGGGAAGAAGCATTGGATTACGTTGCTCAAAAATTTTCAGAAATCAAATCAGAGGAATTTGCTGCTATATCCTCAGCTAGGTGTACTAATGAGGATAACTATGCTGTACAAAAGTTTACAAGGGTGGTTATGGGAACAAACAATGTAGATAATTGTGCAAGGTCGTGTCATGCACCATCAGTTGCCGGATTAGCACAGGTATTTGGTAGCGGTGCAATGAGCAATTCTATAGATGAAATAAAAGATTCTGCTTGTTTATTTGTTATAGGAACCAATCCAACTGCAAGTTATCCGGTGATTGCTCTTCGTATAGTTGAAGCTGTAAATAGCGGTGCTAAACTCATAGTTGCCGATCCTAGAAATATAGATCTCTGTAAACATGCAGATATAGTTTTAAACCAGATTCCAGGTACAGATGTAGCTCTTTTAATGGGAATAATGAAGATCATAGTTGATGAGGGACTTCTTGATGAAAAATTTATTAATGAACGTTGTGAAAATTTTGATAAATTCAAAGAATCTCTTAAACCATATGATCTCCACACCGTAGAGAATATTACTGGCGTTAACAAGGAATTAATTACTAAAGTAGCAAGAATGTATGCTTCTACAAAGCCGGCTTCTATTCTCTATTCCCTAGGTATCACAGAACATACTCATGGAACTGAAAATGTTTTTGCACTAGGTAATCTAGCACTTCTTACGGGGAATATGGGAAAACCCTCTACTGGTGTTAACCCTATAAGGGGTCAAAACAATGTTCAAGGAGCATGTGATATGGGATGCTTACCTGATGTATATCCTGGTTATCAGAAGGTAGAAGATCCAGAAACTATTCACCGATTTGAAAAGAAATGGAGTGTTAAACTAAACAATTCTCACGGGTTAATGTTTCCTGAGATACTTGATGCAGCCAGAAATGGAGATATTAAATCAATGTATATTGTGGGTGAAAACCCTGTTACAAGTGAACCTGATACTGAAAATATAAAAAAATCTTTAAAAAATCTGGATTTCCTTGTTGTTCAAGATATATTCATGAGTGAAACAGCTCAGATGGCAGATGTAGTTCTTCCTGGCTGCAGTTTTGCTGAAAAGGATGGAACATTTGCAAATTCAGAACGTAGAATTCAAAGAGTCAGAAGAGTAATAGAACCCCTTGGTGAATCTAGACCCGACTGGCTTATAACATGTCAAATAGCCCAAAGAATGAATGCAGGCGGGTTCGAATTTAAGGATCCTAGTGAAATATACGATGAAATAGCAGAAATTGCACCGATCTTTGGTGGTATAAATTACAGAAGAATTGATGAAGAGGGAATACAGTGGCCTTGCCTAGATGAAAAAGACAAAGGAACACCCATTCTTCATACAGAAATATTTAAAACCGAAAGTGGAAGGGGTAGATTCATTCCCCTGACTTACAGGCCGTCAGCAGAACTTCCAAACAAAGAATATCCTTTAATACTCACAACAGGCAGGAGTCTTTACCATTACCAGACCAGCACTATGACAGGAGTTGTTGAAGGTCTTAAAATACTTTATGGCGAAGATTGTATTGATATGTGCCAGGAAGACGCAACAAAACTCGGTGTTGAAGATGCAGAGAAGGTTAAAGTGATCTCCAGAAGAGGCGAAATCGAACCTAAAGTTAGGATCACAGACAGTTGCAAGCCCGGAGTGGTTTTCATGACTTTTCATTTCAGTGAATCAGCAACCAACATCTTAACTAACTCAGCATTAGATCCAATATCTAAAACCCCAGAATTCAAAGTCTGTGCAGTAAGGGTGGAAAAGGTTAAAGAATGATAATTAAGAATAATTTAATCAGAGAATTAAATTATTCCCTAAATCAAATTTAAACTATTTTTATAATAAAATTTAACATCAACAAAATTTAAGTGATTTGTATTTCAAAACTTTGCATTCATCTCCCTTTTTGATCTTTCCTATACCCTCTTTGCTTATAATATAACAGTTGGACATTAAAATGGATCTATTTATCCCTGCTTTTGTTCTTATTGGATATACGATACCTTCATCCTCTTTAAAATCAGCTCTTATGATGTTATATTTATCTGGTGATGATCTTACATTTTCACCCGCAATTGCTTTGACTATATTAAACTTTTTGTGTATTTTCTGCATTTTGAGAATGTATTTCCGGACAAACATGTCGTACTGGACTGCTAATGCTACAGGATAGCCTGAAAGCATAAAAATAGGGGTTTCTTTAATAACTCCGAATCCAAATGGTTTTCCTGGTTTTATTGTAACCCCGTGGACCGGAACATCTCCAAGTTCTTCAATAATTTCAACTATTAAGTCTCCTTTACTTATGGCTGTTCCTCCAGTTGTTATAACGGCATCATATTTTTCTACTGCTTCAATAACATCATTCAGAAGCTCTTCCCTGTTATCAGGGCGCTGTTTAATATGTGCAACCGCCCATGAGTCTTCAATTACTCCCTTTAGAGCATATTTATTTGAATTTATAATCATCCCAGGCTTAAGATCTGTTGAAGTTTCCACTAATTCGCTTCCTGTTATTATAACTCCTATATTTGGCTTTTTATAAACTTCGATGTTGTTATACCCTGCCGAAGCTATTACAGATAGTTGGTGAGGTCCAAGGATTTGACCTTCAAATAGAATTAACTCACCCTCTTTGAGGTCTTCCCCTGTGAGTGCTACGTCGTTATTGAAGCTTACAGGATCTATAACCTTTATTTTTACTCCATCAAATTCTACATTTTCTTCCATTATAATTGCATCGGCCCCTATGGGCAGTTGAGCTCCTGTAGCTATCCTTATTGTCTCGCCGATTTTCACTACATAGTTTGAAATTTCACCTGCACCAATCTCATCAACTACCTTTAGAAATCTGGGCTGAGAATCTGTTGCATTTGAGACATCTTCTGCTATTATAGCATATCCATCCATTGCAGATCTGTTAAATGGCGGCACATTAATCAAAACAGTTATATTCTGAGCCAATACCCTAGTATTTCCATCTTTTAGATCTATTACTTCTTTTTCAGTTGTACTTTCAAATTTTTGAATTATTTCACGTGTTTTTTTAACGTTTAAGATGTTAGGATGATACATGGATTCACCGTGCTATTTTTTTATGGAATTTTCAATTCATGTTTTGTATTATTAATATAATTAAATTAACAGATTTGGAATTTCCATTTTTAATCATGTTCAATTGTTTTTTTCGGAATTTTAGACATTAAATCTTTGAAATTTAATGAAAAATTCATGAATCATATTTGGGATATAAAATTTTAAAATTTTGATTAGAATATAATTTGATTTTATTTACTAAAGTTCGTTACTCAAATCATTTTTTTGAGGTTTCTAACTTAATTAATATGTTTAAAGTCAGAAAATCGATTTACAAATCTTGATTAATGTGTGATCACTACACAATTATATTTAAGACTTGTGTTTTGATTTTAGTAGCAATTTATATATTATATGTAGTGAAATGTGTATTCAACACACATGGTGTCCACATGCCGAAACATATTGTATCAGGATTGAAATATCTGACAGCAGTTGAACTCATAAGAGAGGGATACAGTCAAAAAGAAGTTGCTGAAATTTTAGAAATGGATAGATCAACTGTTTCGCACTATTTAAACGGTAGAAATCTGTCATGGAATTCTATAGAAATAGCAGAGAAAATTACTGAGTTCTGTCCTAAGGACTTCTTATTATTGACGTATGCCTTGATGCATGAAAAGGCAAGAATTATAGTAAAAACTTGTTCAAACAGTGAATTCGAAGGAATAATAAAGGAATCTTGCATTGGTTGTGGACTTTGTGTAGATATTTGTCTCATGAAAGCCATTGTGTTAAACGATCTCAAGGCACAAATAGATTCAGATTGGTGCTGTGGGTGTCTTATATGTGGGGAATCTTGTCCCACAAACTCAATAGAAATTTTGGAGGTAAAAAAATGATTTCTAATACGAAAGAAGTCAAAGCCAGAGACTTTGAAATATCAAGGTCAGCTGAAGAAAAGCGTGAACTTCTTTACAAAGACGATATTTGCATTGGCTGCGGCATATGCGAAAAAACATGCCCTGTGGATGCAATAGAACTTGGCTCAATTGGCGCAATTGTTAGAACAGATGCTGACGTACCAAAAATAGTATGTGATGAAGATAAATGCGTACTCTGTGGTATGTGTAGTGTAGTATGTCCAGTAGATGCTTTAGAATTTAAAATTGACGATGAAGACATCAAAAACATGGAAGAATACCCTAGTTTAATTTCTTCAGCTGAAATTAATGATGAAATCTGTATATACTGCAAAGCATGCGAAACAGCATGTCCTAGAGAAGCAATTACCATTGCAAGGAATCTGCCAGAAAGATCCAAGCTTGTAACAGGTGAAATTGAAATAGACAAAGAAACATGCATTGACTGCGGTATTTGTGAAGAGATGTGCCCAGCTGACGCAATAACTATGGAGCACAAGTTACCTACATCTGATGATCCTACAGTTTCATCTGATATTATTGTGGACAAAGATAAATGCGTTTACTGTCTAATATGCAAAAAATCATGCCCTGTCGATGCAATAAAAGCAGCATGTAGAACCTGTTCATATGGGGAGTATGACTTAAACCCAGAAGATGCTGAAACAACCGGAGCTTCATTTATAGATCAAGAAACATGTGTAAACTGTGGATGGTGCCAGGAAATCTGTCCTGTAGACGCAGCTACAGTTGTAAAATCATTCGAAGGTGAATTATCTGTTGACCAGGAAAAATGTCAGGCATGCGGAGCATGTGTCGATATATGCCCATGTAACGTTTTATCATTCCCTGCTTCCAGTGCATCTGGAATGAGACCTGAAAAGGTTATGTCCGACGAAAATTACTGTATCTACTGTGGTGCATGTGAAAATGTATGTCCTGTTAAAGCAATCGAAGTTAAAAGAACAGATATTAAACACACCCCAACGAAGTCAAAATCCTGGGATAAAAAGATGGAATCTCTTAAAACTTAGATTTGAGGCGATATAATGGAGATGGAATTAAAAGTAAATCAAGATAACTGTCTTGGATGTGGAGTTTGCGTAGTTGCATGCCCTGTAAACGCATCCATAAGCAATGAAGTAGCAGGCGGACATGGATCTAAAACCACCGAAACAATCATGATGGTTGAAAATGGTTTTATTAAACTATTCAGCCCAGAAAAATGCACAAAATGTGGAACTTGTCAATTGTTCTGTCCAACAGATGCAATATGGCTTGAGTGAGGTGTTATTATGACTTATGTTGACAAACCCACTGTTTCTAATGTGGTAAAATTAGATGATCCGAATATTAAAAAAACTGATAAGTTAGAGGTAATGCTAAACACAGGAACCGATATATACCAAGGAGCCTGTAAAAAACGAGGATCAACCCTTAAGGATGAATATCGAAAAGTTGCTGGCATTGCTTACATGGACCCAAAGGACATGGCAAGATTAGGAGTTGCAAATTGGGAAAGTGTGCTCGTAAAATCTGACTGGGGAGAAGTAGTAGTTTATGCTGCACACTCAAGAGATGCACCTCACGAAGACATGATCTTTATACCAAAGGGACCATGGGCAAACGTGATTGTAAGCCCTGAAACTTACTGCTGTAACGATCCTACTTACAAAGGTATAGAAGCAACAGTAGAAAAATCCGATAAAAAAGTTCTTTTAATGGCTGATCTCATGAGGTCTGTTTACAGAAAATACACTAAAAAGGAAAAGAATGTCGACGATCTCCCTTCACTTGGTGAGATGCCAGTCTACAAGAAAAAATAAGGAGGCAAAAAAATGGTATACGAAGAACCTGTTACTGATTACGATCACATTGTAGAGAATTGTACATGTGCATTCTGTGGAAGTAACTGTGATGATTTAGATTTTCTTGTTAAAGGAAACCATGTTGTCGGTGTAAGACATGCATGCCGATTGGGTGCAAGTAAAATCATGGAGGACGAAGACCAGAGATTAAAAGTTCCTATGATAAGAGATGAAAATGGAGAACTTGTAGAAGTCGATTGGGACACAGCATTGGATAAAGCAGCCGAATTACTAGCAAATTCAGTAAGGCCATTATTATACGGTTGGAGTGAAACATCCATAGAATGTATGAAAAAGGGATTAGAACTTACAGAATACATAGGAGCTGTTATAGACAATCAGGCAACAATCTGTCACGGACCAACTGTTCAGGCTGTTCAGAACGTTGGATATCCTCTCATGACACTGGGTGAAGTTAAAAACAGNNGGATGGTTCCGACAGAGAGGAAGATTTGATAGAACCCTGGTTACATGGGATCCAAAATACTCAGACACTGCCAAGATGTCAGACATATGGGTACCATTTGAAGAAAACGGTGACTATGGATTTGTAAATGCAATAAGGGCCGTTTTAAAGGGTAAAGAACTCAAAGAAGATGTCATTTCCGGAATACCTAAAGAGGATATAATTGAATTAACAGAAGCCATGAAAAATGTGGAATTTGGGGCTCTCTTTTTCGGACTTGGATTAACACACACACTGTCTAAACAGAGAAACATAGACATAGCCATCCAACTTATTCAGGACTTGAATGCCTACACAAAATGGGTTCTACTTCCAATGAGGGGTCACTTCAATGTGAATGGATTCAACATTTTCCTTTCCTATGAAATGGGATTCCCATACGGTGTTGATTTCAGTAGAGGATATCCAAGATACATGATAGGAGAAACAACTACGATCGATCTGCTTAACAGGAAAGAAATAGATGTATTCCTAGTAATAGCTGCAGATCCTGGAGCTCATTTCCCTGGTGGAGCAAACATGCACCTTGCAGAAATACCTGTCATACAGATAGATATACACTGGGGCCCATCCACTGAACTTGCAGATGTAGTTCTTCCAGGAACCTTCATTGGTGTGGAAACAGAAGGAACAAGTTATAGAATGGATTCAGTTCCTATTCACATGAAAAGCGCCATAGATCCACCTGAAACATGCAGAGAAGATGAATGGATCGTAAATGAACTACTTGAAAGAGTTAAAAACATAAAAGAAGCTAAATAGGTGATCTCATGGAATACATATTAAAAAATGGAATAGTATATGATCCAACCAATAATGTAACAGGTGAGAAGAAGGACGTAATGATCAAGGATGGAAAAATCGTTGGTAATGTCTCATCTGATGCCAAAGTACTCGATGTGACTGATAAACTGGTCATGGCTGCAGGAGTGGATGTCCACGCACATATTGCAGGCCCAAAACTCTGTGTTGGAAGACTTTACAGACCAGAAGATGAAAGAAGGGGAGTTGTAGCTAAAACTGATATAACAAGGGCAGAAACAGGTTTTTCAATACCTAGCTGTTCAGCAACTGGTTACAGATATTCCCGAATGGGTTATGGAACTGTGACTGAAGCTGCAGTACCACCCCTAGAAGCAAAACACACTCATGAAGAGATAATGTCCATACCAAACATAGATGTTACCCCATTACTACTCTTCGGAAACAACTGGTTTGTATTGCAGTATGTGAAAGAAGGGAACCTCGAAGATCTTGCTGCATTCGTAGCTGCGTGGCTTAAAATAGCTAAGTGTTACGGAATGAAAGTTGTTAATCCTTGTGGAAGTGAAGCATGGGGTTGGGGAATGAACGTACACGGAGTAGATGACCCTGCACCATACTGGGATGTAACAGGCAGAGATGTTGTGAGAGCATTAACACAAGTTAATGAAATGTTAGGATTACCTCATTCAATGCATGTCCACCCTAATGACCTTGGACACCCAGGAAACTACCAAACAACCATAGATACAATGGACGCTGTTAAGGATATAGAGAAAAATCCTTCTGTTATCAGGAATCAAACCCTACACTGTACACATCTTCAGTTCCACTCATACGGTGGTACAAGCTGGAGAGATGCTAACTCCGGTGCAGAACCTGTTGCAGATTATATAAACAAAAATAAACACGTTACATGTGACATCGGCCAAATAACACTTGATGAAACAACGACCATGACTGCAGATGCACCAATGGAATACGATCTGTACAAACTAAGCGGTTTAAAATGGGCAAATAAAGATATTGAACTTGAAACAGCAGCTGGTTTAATACCTATCATATATTCGCCTAAAGCTCCAGTGAACTCATTACAATGGGCAATTGGATTAGAGTTGTTCCTAATGATTAACGACCCATGGCAAGTTGTTCTTACGACAGACAGTCCTAACGCAGGTCCATTTATCAGGTACCCAAGAATTATATCCTGGCTTATGAGCAGCGACCGCAGGACTGAAATGTTGGAGGGAGAAGTACATAAATGGGCTAGTAAAAGAACTGCATTACCAACTCTCGACAGAGTTTATGACTGGAATGAGATAGCAACAGTAACTAGATCCGCACCTGCTAAGATTTTAGGACTTGAAGATAGAGGACACCTTGGTGTTGGGGCAAATGCTGATGTAGCGGTTTACGATCTGGAACCAGAAAATTTCGATGCAACCAAAGCTGCAAATGCAGCTGTTATTGAAGATGTACTGGGCAGAGCGTTATACACTATTAAAGATGGAGATGTAGTTGTTAAGGACGGTAAAATCTCAAAAGTAGTTAAAAGTAGACACTTGTGGTCCAATGTCCAAGGATTCGAAGAGCAAGAGAAAAAGGTACTTGAAAATATCATGCCGATGTTTAACAGGTATTACACAGTGAAGTTCGAGAACTACAAGGTGCATGACCACTACATTGATCCTTCAATTGAATTCAAGATTGACGCAAGTAAATAAGGGGTGTTTTGATGAAAACAATAACATTAACTTTAAAGAAGTTTTCCAGCATAGCCCTGGAATTTGATGAACTTAAACCAGATGACATATACACCTGGAGTAAAAAGGATTTTGAAAAATATCAGGTACCTGTAGGTAACACAAGATTCCCATTATCTAACTACTTTGACATAGAGGTTGAAGGTGAAGCTGAAGGTCCTGAAGATGTCAAAATGATACTCGACGGTGATATGGGTAGGGTCAAATACATCGGATGCGGGATGACAGCAGGAGAAATAATAGTCAATGGTGACGCAGATCTTCATGTCGGCGCTGAAATGGAAGGTGGTTCCATAAAAATAAATGGAAACGCAGAAAGCTATGTTGGCAGGGAAATGAGAGGCGGAAACATTGAAGTTATGGGAGACGTCAAAGAATACTGTGGAACCTCATATATAGGTGAATGGAGGGGAATGAGCGGCGGAGTTATCAAAGTTCATGGAAATGCAGGTAAACAGCTGGCAGATTGTATGTCTGGTGGTGAAATCTATGTTGACGGAAGCTGCGATATACTTGCTGGTATTCACATGACCAAGGGATACATAGAAATTGGTGGGGACGTGACCAGATGGCCTGGTGGTCAGATGAAAAACGGTAACATCGTCATCAAAGGAAAACTCAGCAGCCTTCTTGAAGGTTTCAATCCAGATGGAATTATTGAAAATCCGGATATAGATGGAAAACAGCTCACAGGGAAATACATAAAATACATTGGTGACATTGGAGTGAATGGTAAAGGAACTCTATGGTTGAACGCTGAGAAAAACAGGGACTTATTATAATCCCTTTTTTTCTTTTTATTTTCTAATTTTTTAAAATTTAACAATTTCTAAAATCTAGAATAATTAATTAAAATTAAATTATTTATACATTGAGATCTTAGTTTTAATAGGTGAATCTTCATGGAAAAAGAAATAAATCTAAAAGCTGACGAAGTTCTAAATTACATAAAAAGCAATGTTAAAAATTACGATGTACTCGAAATATCATACAACAGAGTTTTTGTGCCCGGTGAAGTTCTAGATATAAGTGCAATAGAAATAAATGATGATATCAAAAGTCTTAGACTTCTTATTAAAATGAACGGTGAAACTATAAGAGACACTGTAGAAATGGATCTTGTGGAAATAATGGACGATGTTGTTGAAATCAGGCACATCACCGATCTAACATCTACTGTACTGTGTATTGAGGAAGATTAGGTGGTTTGAATGATAAAAACGATTACAATGGACTGTGATGATGCAATAAATTATATAAGGGAAAATGTGGAAGTGAATGACAAGATGGAATTGTCGTATAATCGTGTGTTTACTCCAGGTGAAGTTATTGCGTTGGATACAGAGGAAACATCTGCTGGCCCTAGTTGTAAATTAATGGTTCAAGTATCTTCTAATTTGGGTACAACTGTTGAATTAGACCTTGAAGAGATAAGGGATGATCTAGTCGAAATTAAACATACGCCTAAAGATGGGAAAGATACCACTATCATCATAATTGAAAGATGTGAGACTGATATCTAACATAATTTTTTTTATTTCTAGAATTTAATCAATTCTTATTTTAAACTTTTCAAAAAGTTATGAATACATCTATCAGTACTATACTAACTTTCCTATTTCATAACTAAATCTCGTTCATGTAAATTCTAGATATCATTAAATTAAAGAAAAATGATCATGCGGTTGATAAACATGATGATCCTTGCTTTATAAAGAGTATTTTAATGAATTTGATATGAGATTGGAATTTGAAGAAATTGAAATTTATTTTAAAGGAGAATATCCATATTAAAATAGATTAACAGCCGTGGCTTTGAAATATATATAAATCTGTTTTCCTATATTTAATTCGAGATCTAAAAATGATTGTCGAGTTAATACAAGTACTAATTGCTCTCCAACATCAACAGTTAATTTTATTATCGTACCTAAATCATATATCTCTTTAATATGTCCTTCAAAAACATTTCTGGCACTTGTTGGAACTTTATCTGTAGATAATGTTATGTCTTCGGGCCTTATTGTGGCATGAACATCACCAGTTTTCTTTTGAGTGGATTCTATAACTATATTTCCGGTATTTACAAATGTAAGGCTATCCTCCCCATCACTTGCAAATCCCCTTATGATGTTTTCTGTTCCCACGAAATCTGCCACGAATTCATCCTTAGGGTGTCTGAAAATTTCGTCAATATCTCCCATTTGTGAAATTGTACCTTTTTTCATAATGGCTACACGATCTGCAAGTTGTAATGCCTCATCGAAGTTATGAGTAACATGTATGATGGTTATATTAAATTTTTGATGTATCCTCTTAAGTTCTTGGATTAACTCTTCTCTTGTTATCCTATCTAATGCACTTAGTGGTTCATCCATGATTAAGACTTGGGGATGAATAATAAGTGCCCGGGCTAAAGCTGTTCTCTGCTGTTCTCCACCACTTAAAGTTCGGGGCAGGCGATTTGAAAGGTGTGAGATTCCTAAAAGATTCATCATTTCTTCTACTTGACTTTTTATTTCATTTTTTTCTACTTTTCTTACATTTAATCCAAATGCAATGTTATCAAAGACGGTTTTATGTGGAAAAAGCATATAATTTTGATATACAAATCCTACTCCTCTATTTTCAGGTGGGAGCCTTGTAACATCTTTGTTGTTCATAATAATTTTTCCCGAATCCGGAGACCACATTCCAGCTATTAACTCTAAAAGCATGGTCTTACCAGATCCACTTGGACCTAGAAATATGAAATATTCCCCATCCTCAATTTCTAAGGTAACATCATCTATTTTAAATTCTTTCCAATCCCTGGAAAGATTTTCAAGTTTTATCATAGGTTCTCCATCCCTTAATAATCAATCTAACTACTAAGAAGAGAGCTAAACAAATTGATATAAGTATAATTGCAACTGGTGTAGAAGCTGATAAACCAAATTGAACAAATCTTGTGTAAATAAGAGTTGACGCTGCTAGAGGATAAAATGCTAAAATTATAATGGCTCCAAATTCGCTTATTGCCCGGGCCCAGCACAAAATAGATCCCACTACAATACTCCTCAAAGCTAAAGGAAGAGATATAACGAAAAATGTTCTTAGGGTACCTGATCCAAGTGTTCTGGCCACTTTTTCCATACGAGGGTCTACACTTTCAAATCCTTCTCTGGCAGAGTTCACAACAAAAGAAGAGCTTACAAAAAGCATTGCAATAATAATTCCTGGGATGGCATTTGTGAATACGATCCCTAACTTACCTAATGGGGCGCCCAATATACCGCCCGAAGTGAAAACGAGTAAAAGTGCGATGCCACTCACTGTATGAGGAATAACTATGGGGATGTCAATTATTGATTCAACAAATCCTTTCCCAAAAAAATCATGCCTTGCCAAGATATATGCTAACGGAACTCCAAATAAAACTGCTATAAGAGTTGCAATTAGTGCAGAGTATACACTAATGAAAAGGGATGTTATTACTTGGGAATCTTGTAAATTAGCAACAATAGAATCAATATTCGAAGATACCATTAGATTGACTATGGGGATAAGAATAAATAAAACGAGAAAAGATCCCATAAGAGCAAAGAA
>PMMY01000143.1 GCA_003162655.1 Methanobacterium sp.
GAAAATTATCAACAAGAAGACGGGACCATCCGTATTCCGGAAGTATTGGTGCCCTATATGAACGGTAAAACAGTGATTGGAAATTGATCCACGATTAAGTACGTATAATTATTTTAACAACAAAACATTGTTGTTGAAAGACCGCTTTTTTCTTTCTTTTTTCTACAAAAAGTTATTATACTTATTTCACATATATCTATATTAATCATTTTTAGGCAATAGCAGATAATTTAGTTGAATATAATATCTAAACGAATTTGTTGGAGGCTGATAGGATCTTAGATTCAAATATTCTAATTGTAGAAGATGAGATCATTGTTGCTGCTGATTTAAAAGGTAGATTGGAAAATTTGGGTTACACCATAATTGGTATGGCAGCTAATGGTAGAGATGCTATAAGAAAAACCGGAGAAACAACTCCTGATCTCGTATTAATGGATATAATGCTGAAGGGAGATATGGATGGAATAGAGACTGCCCAGAAAATACGTGACCTCTATGATGTTCCAGTAATATATTTAACTGTATATTTTGACGAGGAAATATTGAATCGTGCAAAGATTACCGAACCATTTGGTTACATCTTAAAACCCTTTGAAGATATGAGAATACAAAGCGCTATTGAAATGGCTGTTTACAATCATCACATTGAGGAAAAATTAAAAAACAGTGCGAAAATATTGAAATTCAGTAATGAAATGCTTCAAAAGATGAACAACTCTAAAAATTTTATCTGAAACTATCAAAATTCCTATAATTTTAATATTATCCAAATAATAGATTTATTAGTTAAGCATTACATAAATTGTCATAATTGGAAATATCCAAAAATATCTTAAGATAAATTTCTTCTTAAAATAATTATTATAGAAATTATTCTTGTTTAAATAGTTAATATTATTCTAAAGTGCAGAATATATCTTCATACCATTAATGTGTTAATATTTACTATAATTTAGGAAGAAAATTTTAATTGAATATTTATATGATATGAGAACTAAATAACCATAAAATTCATTATGATTTTACTAGTACTCAAATAAGTACATGATTACTCAATAAGAGGTGAACCTATTGTACAAAAAAATACTTTTACCAACAGATGGTTCAGCATATGCTAACAAAGCAGCAGAACATGCAATATGGATTGCACATGCAAGTGGTGCAGAGATTATTGCATTAAATGTCATAGAAACTTCTTCTCTTGTAGGATTACCTGCAGAAGATCTTATTGTAAGAATAAAGGAGATGCTAAAAGAAGAAGGCCGAGTAGCTCTTGATCATATCTTTGAGATGGCAGCGAAAGAAAACGTTGAAGACGGGGATTTGAAAGTAACCCTAAAAACAGAGGAAGGTTCCCCTGCAGATGCAATACTTAAAACAATTGAAAAAGAAGACATTGATCTAGTCGTTATGGGAACATCTGGAAAACATGGGCTTGATAGATTTTTGCTTGGAAGTGTAACTGAAAAAGTAGTGAGATCTGCTAAGGTTCCTGTTTTAGCAGTGCATTCGGAATAAATAAAGGAGAATAAACATTATTTTTATTATATACCTATCAATTTTATAAATTATGGATGTGATTTAAAATGCTTGTAAAAGAAATAATGGCAGAAGACATATATTCTGTCCGTGTCCCAGGAAATCGTACAAACGCCCTGGAAATAATGAGAGAAAAAAAGGTTTCAGGATTACCAGTTGTCAAAAATGGAACTAATGAACTTGTTGGATTACTCACAAGAACTGATTTGGTTGAAAACCCCGATGAAGAACAAATAGCACTTATAATGACTAGAAATATCATAACCGCTTCTCCAGATGATGATGTAAAGGATGTTGCTGCAAAGATGATAACTAACAACATTAGAAGAGTCCCTATTGTTAAGGACGGGAGCCTAGTTGGTCTAGTTACTGCTTCAGATTTGATAAACAAAGCTTTGTGGAAAATGGATATACAGGATCCAGCTGAAAATTATATGATCCAAAAGATCCCTACCAGCTGGGAGGGAACACCTCTTAATGTTGCCTTTGAGATAATGAGGTACTATAAGCTCAAAGTTCTCCTCGGATTAAACAATGATGGTAAAATTTCGGGTATACTCACAGAAACTGATTTTATCGAGGAAAGTGAAGTTGTATCTGAAAGAACTGTGCACAATACTTCTGTAGGTACTGAAGGGGATAAATGGTCTTGGGACAGTAAAAGTGTGCTTTATGTCATTAAAAACCATCTTAAATTCTCTGATAAAACAATTAAAGACGTTGCTAATATTGATCTGGTTATTGTTACTACCAAGACATCTGTGCAGCAGTGTGCTAATAAAATGAGACAGAGAAATATCGAACAGATTCCTGTAATTGATGTGGAAGGAGATCTAGTAGGACTTGTTAGGGCAATAGATTTAATAAAGGCCATCAGCGATTAAAATGTCAGAAACACCTATAATAAAAATAAAATCAGAACCTGAATCCATTAGGATTGTTGCCAAAAGAAAAGGTGATGTATCGATTCAGACAATCAACCTCAGAATAATAATGGCAAACTTATGGTGGGAAGGATCCCCTGAACTGGAAACATTTTTCAATATTATGGAACTCACAATCAAAAAGGCATTGAATGAGGTTTATCCCCATGATAAAATGACCATAGAATACAATTATTCTGCAAACGATGCTATTGAAGATGCATCAGAGATTTTGGTGGAAATTACTGACATCAAAGCTGATGATCTTGATATTGACATTGGAGGAAGATTCATAACGCTTGATGGGACAGATTCACGCGGTTTTTTCAAGAAGTTAACCAGTTTCAGAAGGAAATTCACAGAAGAAGTTCATAAAGAGATCTAAAATTTAAATAAAAAATGAATTGAATCTTTTTTATATTATCTTTTATTAAATCATATAAAAATATATTAAATATTCCTTCTTATGCTAGGTAAAACCTTAATTAGCAAATTTTCTGCATCATCTTTGTCTACAACACGTCTAGCAACAATTTTTCCAGTTTTGAAGACAGTAATATTCCTTTCCTGGATTTCAAGCATGGCTATTCCCATCTCTAGAGAACATTTAACATTTCCAAGATTTTCAAGTTGTTTACATGTTTCTTCTATGTTTATAGTATATGGTAGCTCTGTTTCAAACATTATCTTATGCTTCTCGTCCTTACATGGCTTATAAATCACGATATCCTTTTTTGAATTGCCATAACCTCCAATGTCAAGTGTCACTCTTTTAAATCCCACTGCCTTCAATTCAGAATCTACATGATTTAGAATTCCTGTGTTAAGGATTTTATCAACATTCCCCAATTCTATGAGTGCAACACCATTTTGGTCCCGCACACGAACCACGTCAGACCCTGAAAGCCCCTTTAATAAAGATTCGGCATAATTTATTCTATTTATCTTTTTAGGTGTTATTTCACTGTTTTTTGATATTCTAGTTGCCATACATGTTGTTGATTTAGAATAATCTATATTAAGAATTTCAAGAGCATTTCTCACATCCTCAACTGTAAAACCTGATTTAACAAGTGGACTCTTGATGTTTTTACCATAATTTACCATTATTCCAGGTCTATCCTCTAAAAGGTCAGTAATGTTGGTGCCATCCACGACTTCTAGATTTTTTTCATCTGCAATCTTCATAAGCTTGGAATACATCTTATTTTTACATATNNCGATCTGAAAGATTCATCGCTTAAATAATCCTCCTCAACAACAGAATGTTTAATACCTATTGCCTTTGCAATTTTTATTGCATTTCCAATGCAATCTGAAGGCATCACACCGTTGTCAACTGTGACAGCCAGTGATTCCTTCGACACCTTGGATGCTATGTAGGCAACCAATGAGCTGTCTGCCCCTCCTGAAAATGCAACAAGCACTTTCATGTTCTTTAGATAATCCTCAAGTTGTCCTAACTTTGCTTCCAGTTCCATTTGATATCTTTCCCATATAATAATTATTTTCTATAAATAATTAGATTAGTAAAATAATTTAAATGTTTATTTCATGTTTTTAATGTATTTTAAAACTGAAATAGCATCTTCTCTTTTTATATCAACCGTATTCTCTTTTAAAAATTGTTGAATACATTTTATCTTTTCGATTTCAAGGTTAGATTCTTTAAATACTTTAGCATATGTTCTTTTTGGGTAGTATATTGATTTAGCTGTTTTTATAAGGGTTTTAAAATCTTCTTCATTTATTATACCTTCATCTTTTGCAGCTTTGAAGGTGTAGTTCATGCTTATTAAGGCTTCAGAGAGTTGTTCTAGTGTTTCCGGATTGATTACAACTGCCACGTCATCATCAGATTCAACATTTCCTATTCTGTAATCTTTGTAAACTTGGCCTACTCCTATCATTCCAAAATCATCCAATTCAGATGCCCTCAACGCACCCATACTGGCACCTCCCACTACGATAATATTATTTTTAATAGCTTCCAATATTTCTTTGTGCGAGACTGCTGGTTTTTTATGGAATAAGCCATCTATAATAGCTATTACGTCTGGATCATCCTTAAAAGCTTTTATAACATCTCCTCTTGAAACTGGAGGACGATAATCAGCTTCAAGGATTTTATTAGCTTCTTTAGGTAATAATGATGGACCAGTGAATACTATGATCTTCTTATTTTTACTCAAAGTAGTTCTAACTCCATATTTGGTTTTAATTTATAGTTCAATTATTAAAAATAATTAATTAAATTATTTTAGTGTATATATCTAAATTAATATTTTTTTAACGTTTACATATTTTGATTCTATTCAAATTAAAGAGTTTTCAAATACAATGAAACATGAAAAGATGAAAATCTTAAGTTGCTTACAAGAAATATATGAAAATTAGATTTCAAATGTGTTATGGACTTCATTCAGAGTATTAGTTCATTATGAAGCTTTTTAAGCCTGCTGATAGCCGGATGATTTTTTCCAAATAATTTTTCCCATTTTCTTATTAC
>PMMY01000110.1 GCA_003162655.1 Methanobacterium sp.
AATAATATTGCTAATCCGAATGGTATGCTCATTCCTGGAATTGAAATTGGGAGTAGAAAAGGGGCAGTTAGGATCATACATGACATGAAAAGACCACGCTCTCCAATTATATCCAAAAATTCTTCTAATGTAATTCCATCATCTGGAATTTTTGAAGAAATCTCATATATGACTTGAGAAAAATGTTCGACACTTTCAAATCTCTCAGACAATCTCATACCCCAGTAATTATTTATTTTAGTTTTTAAGAATGGAAACAATTTTAATTATCTTCTATCTAAATACACGATTTTGATTCAATGCATCAATTGACTGATTATCACAGCTATTATTATATTCTAAGAGCCTTTATAATAAATTTTCTAATTCTATTTCCATTTAATCCTAATATTCATATAAAATATGACTTGAAAAAGTATATCTGAAAATAAATAATGAGATAATGAATATTTAAGATATATTTTAATATAATTTAGCTAAATTAAATCTTAATGAGTCACGCTTCAATTTTACNNTTCAATTTTAAGACCAACTTTATTTATTTTGTAGACTAAATTTAACTATTCATAAAATATAAGGAAAATTTGAATAAATTAATTTAGGGAGGTAACTCAATGGAAAAAGTTCTATTTATATGTGCAAGTCCACGTAAAGAAGGTAATACTGCCCAAGTGCTTTCTGAATGTGCCAAGAGCATAGAAAATCGGGGTATGAAAACTGAAACTGTTTATTTAAGAGGTAAAACAATAGAATCATGCCGCGCATGTGGAAAGTGTGCAGAGATCAACAGATGCAGGATAGAAGATGACCTAAACGAAATCATAGAGAAAATAAAGGATTCGAAAGGTTTCATAGTTGGAACCCCAGTTTACTTTGGAACAGCAAGAGGAGATCTAATGGCTGCATTACAAAGAATTGGTTATGTTTCAATGAACACTACCAGATTCCTTTCATGGAAGGTCGGTGGACCAATTGCAGTTGCAAGGCGAGGAGGACAAACATCCACAATCCAAGAACTTCTAATGTTTTACCTTATAAATGAAATGATAGTTCCAGGTTCAACCTACTGGAATATGGTATTTGGACGGGAAAAAGGAGAAGCTTTAAACGACAAAGAGGGCATGCAAACTATTATAAGATTCGGAGAGAATGTTGCAAAACTCATTGAAAAAATATCATAAAGATTAGCTAAAAAAATATGACAACATTAATTTGTTATTTACTGGGTAGGATCATGTCATACGGACAGCTTTACAAAAAATTCGTAGTATATTACGAAAATGATATACGAAAATGTTGATTATGTAGGTGAATCTGAATTCATAAAATGGGCTGTGAAAAAATATAAAACCAGCCCTGGAATTGAACTAATGATGTAGCCTGTGGGACATGATCCCATGCAATGATTCTTAAAAATAATTTTAAAATCACAGGAGTAGATATAAACGAAAACATGCTCGAAATAGCCCGTAAAAAATTGCCAGAAGAAGATTTATCAAAGGGAATATGAAAAAATTGGAACTCAAATCTAAGTTTGACGTTGTTATCTGTATATTCTCTGCTATACACTACAACACAAATTATAACGAACTTGAAGATACTTTAACCAATTTTTACAACCACTTAGAAAATGGCGGAATTTTAATCTACGATCTGAGCTTCAATTACGATAACTGGATTGAAGGGTTTGTCAGTGTTGATACAATGGTAGAAGAAGAACTTAAAATCGCAAGGATATGCCAATCAACACTTAAAAATGGAATTTTCAATGCTAACTTCGTTTTTCTTGTAAAATATAACGATAAATTCGATTTTGACATAGATGAACACCATTTAGGTGTTTTTGAAATAGATGAAGTAATTAACATAATGAATGAAATTGGTTTTAAAACTTATATATATGGTGATTTCACATTTGAAATATGGGAAAGTGGAAAATGTCAAAGACCCATCTTTGTGGGGATTAAAAAGGTTAAACAGATAGGGGAGAATAATATGAGAATAGCTGTTTCAGTTTCGGATGATGAAAAGTTTACAGAACACTTTGGAAGGGCTCAGAAATTTCTTATCTATGAATTCGATGGTGAAAAGACTGAATTTTTAGATAGAAGAGAATCAAAAAAGATACCCGGCGAAAAACATCAATGGGGAAAATCTCTAAAAATTGTAGATGACTGTGATGTGGTGATATGTCTACAAATTGGAATGACAGCAAAACCGGGTCTGAAAAGTGCTGGTAAAAAGGTTGTTGAAGATGAGGGACGTGTTGAAGAGGTTCTAAATAGATTTGTTGAGCATGAAAAATTTATGAACAAACCACTGAACTTCTAATAATCTGAAATAAGTATAATATATTAATAACAATATTCTAAAACATAGTTTGGTGCCTAAAATGAAAGTATTAATTACATACAACTCAATTCACCGTGGAAACACAGAGAAAATTGCCAAAGCAATGGCATCCGCTATTGATGCCGACATCATTAAGTACGATGAAGTGGATGAATACAGCATCCTAGACTATGATTTAATTGGCTTTGGATCTGGAATCTATTACGGCAAACCCAACAAAGAACTTATTGAATTTATTGATAGATTGCCAGATGTAAAAAAAAGGAAGGCATTTGTATTTACAACTAGTGGTAATGAAAATCCGAAATACAGCATTGCACTGGAAGAGGAAGTTTCGAAACATGGTTTTGATGTTATTGGAAAATTCTCATGCAAGGCATTTGATGTTTGGGGCCCCTTAAAACTAATAGGTGGTATTAACAAAGGAAGACCCAATTCCGATGACCTTGAAAAAGCTGAAAATTTTGTTAAAGGGTTGATAAAAGAAATAAGTAGTTATTAACAATTCTCAATCTAAATTTTTTTCAATATAAAATTTGAATAATCTTGTTAAAGGATTTTTAGTCCTATGATAAAAACTATATACAATGAAGTTAAATTCAATATAACCTCGGTGTAGAAATATCAATCCTAATACTGTTTTTAAAATTGTTACATGATCGGGTAATGGATCTTCAACAATATTTATAAAACATGAATAAGCTTATAAAATAAATGATTCTAATCTAGAATAGTTGATTATGATTTTTTGTATTATATCAAGAACATGAGGTTTTTATTTATAAATTTTACAGGTAAGTGATAGTATGGCTAAAGCAAGACGTAGAAGAGTAAGAGATACTTGGAAAGAAAAAGAATGGTACACAATAATGACTCCTAAAGATTTTGGAGATGCAGAAATAGGTACGACCCCTGCAAGAGATCCTGAACTTCTGGTAAGAAGAAGGGTTGAATCATCACTTCGTGAGCTTACAGGAGATTTCAGTAAACAGTACATAAAACTTTTCTTCCAGATTAAGAATGTAGCTGGAAACACTGCAAATACAGATTTTGTTGGGCATCAGGTTACAACCGACTATGTCAGAAGTATGATAAGAAGAGGAACAAGTCGTATAGACGCGATAGTCAATGTCACATCAAAAGATGGTGTAAAACTCAAGATTCATGTACTTGCAATTACAATTAAACGGGCTAAATCCTCCCAGCAGAAGTTCATTAGGGAAACCATGGAAAAGATGGTTCAAAATGCAGCCAAGGATAAAAACTTCCAAGAACTCATTGAAGATGTTCTAGGTGGAAAAATGGCATCTCATATATACCATGAATCCAAAAAAATATACCCTTTAAAACGTGTTGAAACCATTAAAACTCGCGTAATAGAAGAAAAATGATAATGCGGGAGATAAATGATTAGTCCAGTATATCTGGAATATATATTCCTTATAGTGGTCATAGGTCTTATTACCTACTGGAAAAAAGCCCTTGATCTCTTTGGATCTATTTTCATGATAATCATGGGCATAATTATTATTTTATTTGCTGGTGTAAACTGGCTCGTTTTAATATTCATTTTCATGTTTCTTGGACTTGTTTCCACCAAATACAAACACGAGTACAAAAAGGATATTGGCGTTTATGAGGGTACAAGATCCCTTAAAAATGTTATTTCTAATGGAATAGTTCCTTTTGTTATGGCTGCATCTGGAAACTACGCAGGATTCATAGGTTCAATAGCAACAGCCACTGCAGACACACTTGCCAGCGAAGTTGGTGTGGTTCAACAGCCAAGGCTCATAACAACAATGAAAAAGGTTCCCCCAGGAACTGATGGCGGAATTTCAATCGTTGGAACAGCAGCAGGAATAATCGGTGCAGGTATAATAGGAGTGTCAGCCTATCTCCTGGGAATATTTCCTGATCCATTTGTAACATTGAAGATCTCCATAATAGCAGGTACAGTAGGATGCTTTGTTGACAGCATACTTGGTGCTGTGCTTGAGAGAAGAAATTATATTTCTAACGAGTATGTTAATCTAATAGCGACCATAACAGGAGCCGCATTAGGCATCATCATGGTTGGGTGATAAAATGAAAGGAATCATAATGGTCATAGATGGGATGGCAGACCGTCCTATAAAAGAGCTCGGATATAAAACACCCCTAGAAGCTGCAGTAACGCCTAAAATGGATAAAATGGCTGAGAAGGGAATATGTGGAATTATGGATCCTATAAGGCCAGGTATAAGACCCGGAAGTGATAC
>PMMY01000307.1 GCA_003162655.1 Methanobacterium sp.
TATTTGTGTTCGTAATAGCCGTCGCTTTACATCTCTATTAATCTATTAGTTCAGCTAAAACTAATTAATATTTAAATGTTACTCACACCGATTATATATAAATAAATCCTATCCGTATTATTAACTTTTGCAGGTTCCCAGTCATCGAAGGTCCATACATACGATACAACACGACTTCCTGGTTTTAATTCTTTTACAAGTTTATCTTTGAGTTTTTGGTTGGTTTTGCCTCCCAAAAAAAGTGTTACTGCTGTAGCTTCAATTATATCTTTATTGAAAAAATTTCCCCATTTAATTTTTGATTTATNNACTGCTTCAATAACAATTCTCCCATCTCCAGAACCAAGATCATATAAAACATCATTGGGGCCAATTTCCGCCATTTCAAGCATTTTTTTTACAAGCCTCTTTGATGTGGGCTCAAAACCAGCCCCTATCACTGCTGACCACATTATCCAGATTACAAAAAGGGAAATTCCAATAATAAATATACTGTCATAAATATAAAATAAGTCCAACGTTTTACAACTCCCCATTTTACGTTTCGGCTGATTTAAGATAGAACTCTGTTAGAATAATTTTAAATTAACATTTCAAAATCTTATATTTCCTGATCCTTATTTTATATTCCAGATGGTTTTTTTAGAAATGAAGAGATTCTGTATAATAAAGTATTATAAAAGGAATTAATAAGGGAAGAAGAATTTATTATTTTAGAGAAGTTCTTCCCTGAGGTCTATGGTGTCTACTAGGTCTGGTCCTGTTGATATTATGGTTACAGGAACTCCTGTTTCTCCTTCTATTTCTGCAACAAAGTTTTTAACTTCTTGTGAGAGCTGTGAATAATCTTTAATACGTTCACATTGTGGGAATATCCTATCAACACATGTGAGAGCTATCTGTGTTGCCCCGTTTATCATGCATGATTCCCTTGCAAGGTCCATATCAAACATGCCCACACGACGTCTTCTACCTGTGACTGTGCCGTACTCCTCAATATCTAACGCTTCAGCTTCTTTCTGTGTTATCTCAGTTTTGAAAGGTCCTTCACCAACACGTGTAATGTAAGATTTGAATACCACTATAACATCATCTACCCTTGTGGGTCCGATACCCACATCGGCGGCGGCTGTGCTCGCGGTTGTATCTTTACTTGTAACGTATGGGTAGGTACCATAGTAGAGTGATAATCCAAATCCCTGGGATCCCTCTATGAATTCATCTCTTCCATCGTCGAGTGCTTCGTTAACTTCTGTTGGAACATCTGCTGTGTAACCTTCCATCTCTGGAATTTGGCCTGCAAGTTTTGCAACTCTCATAACTCTGTCAGAATTAGCCGGTCCACATCCACTACCAGTACTTCCTATTTTCTTTGAAAGATAATCTGAAGCTCTGTCCTGATCCTTATGCTTCTGTTCTATGATAGCAGACCTGAAATCTGCAAAAGTCCTGCCTTTCACTTTATACTTGTTCAAGTAGTCGAGTTCGTAGTGGAAAACTTCAGGATCCACAAGTACACCTGCCCCTATAAGAAGTCTTGCTCCT
This sequence comes from Methanobacterium sp., assembly GCA_003162655.1. Lineage (GTDB taxonomy): Archaea > Methanobacteriota > Methanobacteria > Methanobacteriales > Methanobacteriaceae > Methanobacterium_B. The sequence continues at coordinate 1,546 of PMMY01000307.1, forward strand.
GTATGCACAAAACCCGATGGAATCATTCTTAATCCATATTTATCGCCGTTAAATTCAACAGAGTGCCCTGCATTTGGCCCCACACCCGCTCTTGCTATGATATCTGGTTTATCGTTGAAACAGAGGTAGGTTATACATTTACCTTTACCTTCATCACCCCATTGTGTACCGATGATAACGACATTTTTTCCCATAATTATTCCAGATTTACGACTGCAAGGATGCAGGAGGTAGNNCTAACCTTTTTTATATTGTGAACTGTTTAATAAACACTCCATCACAATAAATGAAAGGTTAACAAAATCTACCAATATTATTTATAAACTTTAATACCAAACCTTAACCCATGAACTTATATGAGGATCAGATATTTAACCTTTTTGTAGAAATCAGAGGAATAGAAATAAGCACTGCCGATCGTTATCATAGGCAACTAGAATTATATTGTAAATTCCGAAAGAAAACGCCCACAGAACTAATTGATGAAGCAGAAGAGCAATCTGATCAAAATATAAGAAAATGGAAACGAAACCCAATGCTGTTGGATACTTCGGATCATTTATCTTACCAGAATAATCTTTAGGATATTAATCCCATGATTTTCCCNNCTGTACCCTATTTTTTTGGCTACTTTCCTAGCAACTTTAACAAGTTAGGAATATGCAATTGTTTTCATATTTCAACTCCTAAAATATTAATAAATTGATTAAAATCTTCAAAAAAGTATTAAATACAAAAAATATATATTTTGACTTTTTAATAATAATATACAAAGTTAACGATTGGTGATCAAATTGAAAGCAGTTATTGTACAACCATTTTATTTACCATGGATGGGTTACTTTGGAATGATAGATGCATCTGATATTTTTGTTTTTGCTGATGATGTTCAGTTCNNAATTGGAAAGAAAAACATTGGGATTTAATATCTTTAGCATATTCTAAGGCACCTTATTTTGATGAGTATAAAGATGATATTCAAGAAATATTTACCAAATATTGGGACCATCTACCAGATCTTGATATATATGCTACTGAAAAAATTACTGAATTACTGCGTTTAAAAATACCCCATTTCGTTAAAAAAACTGAAATGGAAGGATTAGAAGGTAGAAAAGTAGACTCAATAATGAATATTTGTGATATTGTAGGTGCCGATGGATACATCAGTGGCCTAGCNNACTGGTTTGAATTCCCACACCCAGTTTACCCACAAATAGGAAATGATTTTATACCCTTCTTATCTGCAATTGATTTACTATTCAACACTGGAAAAAAATCAAGGGACTATATAAGAAAGAGTTTAGAAAACAGCTTAAAATTAGAAGATGGAACATACTTAAAAATGAAACTATATTGGATTATAGTATCCTATTGGATATATCAAATAATTTTCCAATTCTTTGATAATTTCGCTGAAGAGTGTTTCTAACACAAATATTATCTTTTTCCTTTTTTTAATCTCAACTACTTAATTATTCCATAATATGGGAGTTTAAGATAGTTAAGTACTTATATTATAAAGATAAGGTTTAATTATCTGATAATTATAGAACATCAACTTGATAAAATAGCTCCGCGAAGGATGGAGATTTTTGGGGATTGATCTCTTGATCACAGATTAATACTCCATTCCATCCTTCAAAAAATAACAAAAAAGTATTAAAAATATCTAACAACCTTTCACAAAAAATTATTGGGTGTAATAAAAACCTTTCCCCTAACAAAATATATTTAATATCTTAATTAACATAGTAAAAAAAAATGATTTTATGTAAAATTTTTTCTATAATTTAGGTGTTAAGACGAAATTTACAAAAAAAATAGATGAAAATCATTTCTTCTTGCTAATTACCCTTTCAAAGAGTTCAGGAG
>PMMY01000199.1:0-3266 GCA_003162655.1 Methanobacterium sp.
TAATCTTTATATACTTTTATAAAAAAAATCATTAAAAGATTATTCTATGCGGATGCGTATAAATGTTGAATCTTTCTCCCCTGACAAATCCAAGCATGGTTACCCTGGCCTCTTCAGCAACAGAAAATCCTGATGATGTTGGAGCTGCATTAGATGCTATAATAGGAATACCAACTCTAGCAATTTTTATTAACATATCAGCGGGCATTCTGCCACTGTAAACAATGAAACTTTTTGAGAAATCATAATTTTTTAGAGCACCAGCACCTATTACCTTATCAACGGCTACATGCCTGCTTACATCTTCTATTGCTATGAAATTATCTTCATAAACTATGCCTGCTACATGTGTGCCTCCAGTTTCCTGCCATACCTTTGCTTCTTTCTTTAATTTACCGAACGCCTCTGTTAGAGCTTCTTTAGATATCGTGAAATCAGATTTTACTTTGCCTACGAATTCTATCTTGGTTCTCCATCCACCAAAACAATCAGATCCAACAACTAATTCTTTTCTAATATCAAAATCATCTAAATCGATTTCAGCTTTTATAATATTTTCTTCTATGGATATGTTGCTAATATTATCCGCTGATCCTGTTAAACCTTCACCGAGTAGGTATCCTACAGTAAATTCCCTGAGAGAGTTAGGACTAATTGAAAATCTTCTTGAAACGCTGTTGTTTATTATCATCTCAATTTCTTCATCGTTTACAATTGTTTCTACTACTTTGGAGGGTTTTCCTTCAAATCTAATCGCATTCACTTGTCTAAACATTTCCAACATTAAAGATGCTCCTAACAATAAATTTTAATCGTTTATTTTTCAATTTAATAACTTTAACAGATGAACTAGGGTAAATTTACGAATATTCTAATAGCTTCTTGATTCTAATAATTAGTCCTTGAATAGGTCATCTACCCATGAAATTGCGGCAGCCACATTAGGAAAACCTATTGTACTTGTAAGTACCAGAAGAGATTGATAAACCTCCTCTGAAGATGCTCCCTGCTCCATTGCTTGTCTTGCATGGCTGTGAACTGCTCCTTCTGATCTTATAGCTGCTGATGCAGCAAGCTGTATTAATTGTGACGTTTTATCATCAATAGGTCCGATTTCTTTTACCACACGGCCTAGATCGCTTAGAACATCACCGTATTTCTCATATCTTCTTCCAATGTTCATATAATGTTTTGGTAGTTCTTGGCCTGATTTTTCATCTGACAAATTGTTCACCTTCCCAAATTTTATAAACTAAAACTCTAACTATATTCTTACTTTGATCCAATATATTTTTAGAGTAATTAGTTTATTAAATACAAAAACATACAATAAATTTATAACAATCTATTTTATTAATGGAGAATTTTAATGAGTAAAAGCTTAAATGAAATTTTAGCCAATTTCTGTGGGGATAAATCTGAAATAATACCCATTTTACAGGATATCCAATCTAATATAGGGTATCTACCCGAGGAGGCCATTATAGAGGTTTCAAAGTTTACTCGGGTTCCTGAAAGTGAAATATANNATAATGGTTTGTAAGGGTACAGCTTGCCATGTTAAAGGGGCTCCACAAATTATAGAGGGAATTGAAAGGCATCTCGGTATAAAAGAGGGAGAAGTAACCTTTGATCTTGAGTATTCACTGGAATCAGTTGGCTGTCTCGGATGCTGTGCGCTAGCACCTTGTGCAATGATAAATGAAGAAGTTGAATCTAATCTGACATTAAGGGATGTTAAAAGGATTTTCTCAAGAATGAAGAGGGATTCTAATGGGGAAGATTGTTAAATAGATCTAATCGATTTTCAAGAATTTTAGATTTAATCAAATTGAAGGGTAAATAATGAATTTCAACGAATTATTAAAAGAATCTGTGGAAGAATATAACTCCTTAGTTGCTGGTGAAACTCCAGTGATACTAATAGGATCTGCTACATGTGGAAAATCTGCAGGAGCTCTTGAAGTATCAGCAACATTTAAAGAGGAACTGGAAGAACAAAATGTTTTATCTGAAGTTATTGAAGTAGGCTGTATAGGTCTGTGTTATTTAGAACCAATTGTAACGATCATAAAAAAAGGAATGCCAGCTATTTTTTATGGAGATGTAACATCAAAACTTGCAAAACAATTAGTAAGGAGATATATAGTAGGTGATGACCCAATGGGAGACTATGCCCTGGGAACATTTGGTGAGAATGGAGTCGAAGGAATTCCTAAACTCTATGACATACCGGTCATGAAACCACAGATTCGGAGAATACTCCGTAATTGTGGATTCATAGACCCCAATAATATTAAACATTATATTGCAATGGACGGGTACAGTGGATTGAAAAGTGCACTCCAGATGAAACCTGAAGAAGTTATTGATAAGGTAAAATTATCTGGACTAAGGGGCAGAGGAGGAGCAGGTTTTCCAACTTGGATGAAATGGCAGTTTTGTATTGATTCTGGAGAAGAAGAAAAGTATTTAATATGCAATGCCGACGAGGGAGATCCTGGAGCATTTATGAACAGATCTCTTCTAGAGAGCGATCCACATTCTGTTCTCGAGGGAATAATGATTGCAGCATACGCCATTGGAGCTAAAGAGGGATATATATACTGCAGAGCAGAGTATCCACTTGCACTAGAACGTTTGAAACATGCAATATTGGAAATGAAGAGATTCGGCTTTCTGGGTCAAGATATTATGGGATCGGGATTTAATTTTAATATTAAAATAAAGGAAGGTGCAGGAGCCTTTGTATGTGGAGAAGAAACGGCTTTAATAGCATCTATCGAGGGTAAAAGGGGAATGCCAAGGACCAGACCTCCATTTCCAACAACTTCTGGTCTATGGGGAAAACCTACGGTTATAAACAATGTCGAAACCATGGCTAGTGTATCATTAATTATGCAGGCAGGACATAGCAGGTTCATTGAACATGGTACTGAGGATAGTAAGGGTACTAAAACATTTTCCTTGGTTGGAAACGTCAAAAACACAGGTCTCATAGAAGTTCCTCTTGGAACAACTCTAAGAAAGGTTATAGAGGAGATTGGTGGGGGAATAATTGACGATGGTAATTTCAAAGCTGTACAGATAGGTGGACCATCTGGCGGTTGTCTTCCTGATTCTTTCCTGGATACTCAGATAGATTATGATTCTTTGACCATGGCGGGGGCTATTATGGGTTCTGGAGGGCTGGTTGTTATGGATCAAAGCAGCTGCATGGTAGATGTTGCACATTATTTCCTGGAATTCATTCAGAACGAGTCCTG
>PMMY01000199.1:3302-5216 GCA_003162655.1 Methanobacterium sp.
ATGTCCTGCTTTACTATGCAAAGAATTAATAAACTATCAGATAATTCAAGATAAGTGTGAGGGCTGCATGATTTGCCTTAAATCATGCCCTGTTGGTGCAATTTCAGGAATTAAAAAAGAACTACACAGTATTGATAAAGATAAATGTATAAAATGCGGAACATGCATAGAACTTTGTTCAGGCAAGTACAATGCAATTGAACCAATATCAAAGTACTAACTTTATTTTATTTCCTAATTGGTTATTTGATCCATTAACAGGATGCATCAGTAAAATATGGCTCTCTATTTCCGATTGCTCTCAAAAAAACTTTTATTAGCTCTTCATCAGAGAACCCACTGCGCATGGGTTCTATGAGATCGACAAGATTGTCGTTTCTGAGTAAACATGGTTTTATCTTTCCATCCGGTGTTATTCTAAGCCGTGTGCAATTTTTACAGAATTCTGTGTTGTCCATGGGTCGCACAATTTCGATCTCTCCACCTTTAACAAAGTACTTCTTCCTGTCTTGCATGAACTTTCGAGTTTTAACACGATTTGATATTTTGCTCAAATGGTCTTCCAATTCACCCATGTCATAATGATATTCATCAAAAAAATCAGATTCTTCACAATTTTCGGTTTTTAAAAGTTCAATAAGTTGCAATATTGCTCCAGTATCTTTACAAAACGTGAACATATCCCATATTTCATTATCATTTATTCCCTTCATTACCACCATATTAACCTTAACAGGATTCAATCCAACTTTAACAGCCTTTTCAATACCTTCCATGGCGTCTTCCATATAATCCCGTTTGGTAATGAATTTATAGGTTTCAGAGTTCAGTGTGTCGAAGCTCACATTAACACGTGTAAGTCCGGCTTTATAGAGGTCTTCAGCATATTTACCCAAAAGAACACCATTAGTGGTCAGGGAAATGTCACGAAAACCAACCGAGGATATTTTGGTCACAATTTCAATGATATCATCACGTATTAATGGTTCTCCTCCCGAAAGTCTTATCTTCTCTATTCCAACCTCCTTTGCAACTCTGACAATCCTTTCTATTTCATTTGGTGTCATTTCATAATTCTGAGGTCTTATACCGTCATGATGACAGTAAAAGCACTTTACATTGCAGCGATTTGTAATTGAAATCCTCAGGGATATCAATGGCCTTTCGAACTTGTCAATTACCCTTTCTGCTGTTCTAATGTCTGTCATGGTCGTCTCTTATTAACAGTTCTATCTTCTCGAAATCATTAACTCCGAATTCATCAGTTTTCAGTGATTTAACCATTCCCTGTATTGTTTCCTTAACAAAATTTCTCACAAATGGATTTAATGGTATCATTTGGTTGTCGATCTTAAGAAGAACTTCGTCTGACTCTGACTTGCACAAGGTTGCATTTGGATTTCCTTTGATTTTCCCATNNATCTAACAGATCCACCAGTGTTTTAAGTGAAGAGTCATCCATTTCAAATACGTTCACATTTGCAATAGTAAAATCATCCTTAAAATCAGAAGTAGATATTTTAGCATATTTAGAAGTTTTAAATCCTTCTAAAATTATAAAATCAAGGTTTTTGATGAAGTTCATCATACCCAAGACATTGTCTAACTTCATTTCTCCCTTTATGGTGAAAAAGGTTTCTTCGCCGGTTCCTGCTACAATTTCTGCTCCTGCCTTCTTATGTTTTCCAGTATCCCTATCTGACATGTCAAAACTATGGTGGGAATGTTTTACAGTACCCACTGCAAATCCCCTTTCAACAAGTTCCCTGACAATTCTAGTGACTAATGTAGTTTTTCCTGTATTTTTGGCTCCTACAACTGCAACGATCTTCATATTACACCTTTTATACTGTGATATTAAAACTCATTTTATTGAATATATTTTTTAAATCTTCTAAATATTACTTAAATATA
>PMMY01000203.1:0-189 GCA_003162655.1 Methanobacterium sp.
GGTTTTAATATATATCCGTATGGTTCGGTTATTCTGGCCCGTCTTAAAACTTCCTCATCCGAGTAAGCTGTTATATAAATAATTGGTGTGTCAAGTCGACAGTGTATTTTTTGGGCAGCTTCAATACCATCCATATCTCCTTTAAGTACTATGTCCATAAGAATAAGGTCTGGTTCTGTTTTTAATGCC
>PMMY01000203.1:234-12086 GCA_003162655.1 Methanobacterium sp.
TTCTAAGCCTAAAGAATCGTTTGAAAGAACATCTAAACCATTTAAAAATGGAGCACCGTTATCACTTACGTTTAAGGCGTATTCACCATTATTAAGTTTATGAAGAACTACACTAATATGTCCAGTTTCGTTATTATTGAATCCGTGTTTCAATGAGTTTGAAACCAGTTCGTTTAAGATCAGACCACAGGGTATAGCAGTTTCTATACCAAATGTAACTTCCTCTATCTGTAGATTCAGTTTTATTTTACTAGCATCAACTCCATATGAATCGAATAAATCGGTTATAAGTCCTTTGGCATATGCTTCAAAATTGATATGAGCAAGATCTTCTGAGTGGTAAAGGTTTTCATGTATGAGTGCTATGGATTGGATACGGTTTTGACTTTCTCTGTAAAGATCGTTAACATTATTCTTCTTAGACTGTGATGATTGGAGAGTTAGTAGGGTTGAGATGATTTGCAAGTTGTTCTTAACTCGATGATGAATTTCTCTTAATAAAAGTTCTTTTTCCGTCAAAGATCTTAAAATCTCATTTTCTGCCTTTTTACGTTCGGTAATGTCATTTCCCACACCAAATACAATGTTTTTATCTTTTAAATAAACAGATGTTATTGTAAGTTCTAAAATTTTGCATTTACCATTGATATTAAATTTAACTTCTAATATGTCTCCTTTAATCCAAAATTCTTTACTTTCAATAGTTTTAATGTCATTATCGTACAAAATAAAGTCTGAAAGGTTTTTAGTTAATAATTCATCCCTGTTAACTTCCATAAACTCGAGTGCTGCTTCATTAGAATCCTTGAAATTACCATCTTCATCGAAAACAATAATAGGATTTTTATTTTTTTCAAAAAGAGTTCTGTATTTATTTTCACTTTCCATGAGTGCATCTTGAGCTTTTTTAAGTTCTATCTGCTCATTATACTCATTTAATGCCCTTTGAACTGCATGACCCAGTTTTGGAAGATTGCTTTTAAGTACGTAATCTGTTGCACCTTCTTTAAGCATTTCAACGGCAAAATCTTCACCAATTTTGCCGCTTACAAAAATGAATGGTGTGTCTGGGGATAATTCCTTTGTAATTTTCAGAGCTGAAACACCATCAAAATGTGGAAGTGAATGATCAGCAAGTATCAAGTCGGGTTTAAAATCTAGTATCTCTCGCCTAAAATCTTCCTCTTCTTCAACCCTTTTGGAAATATAATCCATTTTAGAATGTTTTAATTCGCGTTCTGTAAGCTCTGCATCAAGTTCAACATCTTCGACTATTAAGATTTTAATCGTTTCCATGGGGCACCTCAGATGGTGGTTTATTGATCAAGATCCAGTAAAATCCCATGGTTGAGACAGCATCAATAAATTCATCAAATTCAACTGGTTTGCTTACGTAACTGTTAACACCCAACTTGTAACTTTCTACTATGTCTCTGTCTTCTTTTGAAGAAGTTAAAATAACTACAGGAATCTTTCTAGTTCTTTCATCTGCCTTGATTTCATGAAGTACTTCGAGACCATCAACCTTGGGCATTCTGAGATCTAGAAGGATCAGCTTGGGGAGGTCTTCTACATTTCTATTTGAATATTTGCCCTTGGCAAATAGAAAATCAAGAGCTTCTGCTCCATCTTTTACCCATACCAACTTATTAATTAAGTTTTTCCTCTTTAGAGCTCTCATTGTTAGTTCTGCATCTGTTGGATTGTCCTCTACTAAAAGAATTTCTGTTTCGTCTATGCTTTCAGTTTCTTCTATGGTCTCAGTTTCCTCATTGGTCATTAATTTTCCTCCAAAAATTATTGATAATCCAATCTAATTAATTTATTTCTTTAGGAAGTGAGAAATAGATAGTTGCACCTTTACCAACCTCTCCTTCTCCCCAAACACGACCGCCATGCCTACTGATTATACGTTGTACAATTGATAGTCCCACACCTGTTCCTTTAAACTCTTCTTGAGTGTGTAATCGCTGGAAAAGACCAAATAGTTTATCATAATATTTCATATCAAAACCTGCACCATTGTCCTTTACATAGTAAATGTAGTCGTCTTCATCATAGTCGAAACTGACTTCAATTTTTGCATTCGGTTTTTCCTGAGTAAATTTTATGGCATTACCTATAAGATTAGTAAAAACCTGTGTTATGAGTGCTCGGTCTGCTTTGGCCCTTGGAAGATCATCTACAGTGAAAATTATGCTTCTTCCTTCGGTGTCCTGATTAAAATCACGATAAATATTTTTTGCAAGGGAACTCATATCCAATTCAGTAATTTTCATTTCTTGTCGTCCTGCTCGTGATAATAAGAGTATATCATCGATTAGCTGGCCCATCTTTTTAGTGTTATCCCTTATCACGTTTAGTAGTCTAATTCCCTCTTCATCTAATTTATTTTCATAATCCTCAATCACTATTCTTGAAAACCCATCGATTGCCCTTAAAGGCACCCTAAGATCGTGGGATACTGAGTATGCAAATGCTTCAAGTTCGTTATTTGCATCTTCAAGTTTAACTGCTTCTCTTTTTAGTTCGTGGTTTAAACTTCTTAAAGATCTTACCTTTTCAATTCTCTCTGTTAAAAGTGCAATCATTAAAACTACCATCAATAGCAATAACAAACCGAAAAAGTCTGCTGCATTCAATACCCCATTAAGTGGATTTAATGAAGGGAGTGCAAGAAGAGTATAACTGGTTAACATAATGAATCTCCTTTTAATCTTTCTATTTGGTAGTCAAAAAAAACGATTTTAAAATATGAAATGAGCATATCAATGTAAGAGTCTATAACACTGATTATATAGATGAATATTGAAAAATTAAATCGTATACAACTATGTCTATTAAAAATAGTGTTCATAATAATTCTATTCTATTTTTCAACTAATATATAATGCTTCTGTTTTTCAACTTTTAATTTAAAAAAAATTTCATAAGAAACAATTTCCCCACTATTTATTCTTAGAAGATGATTTAACTGCTTCATCCTCCTCCATCATCTTTCTAGTAAATTGTGGTTTAACACCTTCTAAAACACCTTTTAAATAGTTCCCTGTGTAGCTGGTGCCTTTAGCTATTTCTTCAGGAGTTCCTTCAGCGACAACATATCCTCCCTCATCTCCACCTTCAGGACCTAGGTCTATAATATGATCCGCAGTTTTTATAACATCCAAATTGTGTTCAATTACAAGAACCGTGTTCCCTGAGTCTCTGAGCCTTCCAAGCACGTCTAAAAGTTTTTTAATATCAGCAAAGTGAAGTCCTGTAGTTGGTTCATCTAATATGTACAGTGTTTTTCCAGTGCTTTGACGGCTCAATTCCTTGGCCAGTTTCACTCGCTGAGCTTCACCACCAGAAAGTGTTGTTGCTGGTTGTCCGAGTTTTATGTAACCTAAACCCACATCGTCAAGTGTTTTAAGCTTCTTATGAATCTTGGGAATGTTTTTGAAAAACTCAAGTGATTCTTCAACTGTCATGTCAAGAACTTCTGCTATGTTTTTACCCTTGTATCGAATGTCAAGTGTTTCTCTGTTGTAACGTTTACCCTGACAAACTTCACACGGCACATATACATCGGCTAGAAAGTGCATTTCGATTTTAATAATTCCATCACCAGTACAGGCCTCACAACGACCTCCTTTAACATTGAAACTGAACCTACCCGGTTTGTAACCCCTGTTCTTTGCAGCTAATGTCTGAGCGAATATTTCTCTGATATAAGTGAATACTCCAGTATATGTGGCGGAATTTGAGCGTGGAGTACGCCCTATTGGTGATTGGTCAATAATTATTACTTTGTCTAAATTGTCAATTCCTGTGATGTCATCGTGTTTACCTGCTAGCATGTTCTTTCTGCTTAACTTTCCATTAACACCCTTGTATAGAACATCATTAATTAGAGTACTTTTACCGGATCCTGATACTCCTGTTATNNAAATATCTGCCTGTAATTGATTCCGGGTTTTCCATTATTTCCAACGGTGTACCCTCGGCAATTACCCTTCCCCCGTGTTCACCTGCACCTGGTCCTATATCAACAACATGATCAGCAGACATTATGGTTTCTTCATCATGTTCAACTACTATGAGTGTGTTTCCAATGTCTCTGAGTCTTTTTAATGTTTCAATAAGTCTTGCATTGTCTCTTTGATGCAGACCTATACTGGGTTCATCTAGTATGTAAAGAACTCCAACCAGACCCGAACCTATCTGGGTTGCAAGGCGTATACGTTGTGCTTCTCCTCCTGACAAGGTACCAGAAGACCTATCAAGTGTGATGTAATCAAGACCAACGTCTGCAAGAAACTTGAGACGTTCTTTTATCTCTTTTAATATTTCTTTGGCAATGTAGAGTTCCATTTCGTTCAATTCTACATCATCAAAAAACTTTTTAGAAGCCTTAATGGGCATTTCAACTACTTCTGAAATGGTTTTACCACTCACTGTAACAGATCTGCTCTCAGGACGCAAGCGAGTACCTTTACAAACAGGACATTTACGGTCGCTCATGAATTTACCAACGTAGTTTCTCATGTAGTTTGATTGAGTTTCCATGAAAAGACGTTCCATTCTTTTCACCACACCTTCGAAACGTCTATTAACTTTGTACTGCCTATTTTTTCTTCTAAAATTGAATTGTACCCTATCTGGGGTTCCGTAAAGTACATATTTCTGGTACATATCTGGAAGTTCTTCAAATGGAGTCTCCATACTGAAACCATAGTGGTCAGCTACAGCACGGAGCATCTGATTGTAATAATTATCCTTGTTACCAGATTTGCTCCATGGTAAAATCGATCCTTCATTCAGTGAAAGGTATTTATCTGGTACAACAAAGTCAGTGTCTATTTCAAGTTTACTTCCGAGTCCGTTACACTCAGGACATGCTCCGTGGGGACTGTTAAATGAAAACATCCTTGGACTTATCTCTTCGAAATTTATTCCACATTCTGTGCATGCGAAGTGTTCGCTGAATATTTTATCCATGGAGCTGCCATCATCCTCTATGTATGATACTATTACCAAACCTTCTCCAAGTTCTAAAGCTGTTTCAACAGAATCTGCTAGCCTTTTTTTGAAATCTTCGTCAGATCTTATTATTAGTCTATCAACAACCACTTCAACAGAATGTTTACGGTTTTTATCCAACTCAAAATCGTTTTCAAGATTTGATATTTCACCGTCAACCCTCACCCTAACAAAACCCTTCTTTTTCAGGTCTTCAAACACCTTGTGATGTTCTCCCTTCCTGTCCTTAACAACAGGTGCTAGAATTTGTATTTTGGTGTCTTCCTCTTCGGTTAAGATGGAATCAACGATCTGTCCTGCTGTTTGCTGTGATATTTCTTTTCCACATTTATAACAGTGAGGTGTACCAACTCGGGCAAATAATAGACGGAAATAGTCGTATATTTCTGTGACTGTACCCACAGTAGATCTTGGGTTCATTCGGGTTGTTTTCTGGTCTATGGATATTGCAGGGGAAAGACCTTCAATATAGTCAACCTCGGGTTTTTTCATCTGACCCANNCCCAAAAACTGTCTTGCATATGCTGATAATGATTCAACATATCTTCGCTGTCCTTCAGCGTAGATTGTGTCAAAGGCAAGGGATGATTTACCTGATCCACTAATACCTGTAATCACTAGGAATTTGTCTCGTGGAAGGGTGAGTTCAATATTTTTTAGGTTGTGCTCACGTGCTCCCTTAATATTTATCATACCTTTTCTGGCTGTTGTGGTGTTCATCAGTCTGAAACTCCTTCTAAAAATTGTATCTGATCCCTGATCTTAGCAGCTGATTCAAAGTCAAGTTTCAGGGATGCCATTTTCATTTCTTCTTCTAAATCCTGTATTATTAGAACCAATTCATCCTTAGGAATATTTTTAACATTATCTTTAGGTTTTAAATCTTTTTTTGTTTTTTCTTTAACAGTTCTCACAACAGACTTAGGTTTTATTCCATGTTTCTCGTTGTATGCGATCTGGACTTTCCTTCTGTTGTTAGTTATTTCAACAGCTGATCTTATTGATTCTGTGATTTTATCCGCGTAAATTACTACTTGGCCGTCAATATTCCTTGATGCCCTGCCTATTGTNNGTCTAATCCTTCTCTTAAAAGGTTAACTCCTATTAAACAATCAAATGAACCCCTTCGAAGTTCATCTATTATATCTATCCTTTCAAGGGTTGTTATATCAGAGTGAAGGTATCTCACCTTAATACCCACCTTAGCGTAGTAATCTGTTAGGTCTTCGGCCATTTTTTTTGTGAGTGTAGTGACAAGGATCCTTTGATTATCCTTAACCTTCCGTTTAATCTCTCCCAGAAGATGATCTACCTGTCCAACGACTGGTTTAATTATTATCTCCGGATCTACAAGTCCGGTAGGTCTTATAATCTGTTCAACAAGGTTCTGGGTCATTCCAAGTTCGTACTTGGCTGGTGTTGCAGATACATAGAGCACTTGATTCTGTAACATTTCAAATTCAGGGAAATTCAGGGGTCGATTTTCACGCGCTGATGGTAGTCTGAAACCATAATCCACCAGAGAATCTTTACGTGCTCTGTCACCCGCATACATTCCTCCAATCTGGGGTACAGTGACATGTGATTCATCAATAATGGTTAAAAAGTCGTCTGGGAAGTATTTAAGTAGTGTGTATGGTGTTTCCCCCCANNAGCATTTCTAGATCGAAACGTGTTCTCTGTTCCAATCTTTGGGCTTCTACAAGCTTGTTCTGAGAGTGCAACACAACCAATCTTTCTTCAAGTTCTTTTTCAATATCGTTTACTGCAGTTTTTATCTTATTTTTAGATGTCACAAAGTGTTTGGCAGGAAATACTACAATTCTGTCCATTTCCCTTTTAACTTTACCCAGAAGTGGATCTATCGTTGATATTGCATCCACTTCATCACCAAACAGCTCAATACGTATTGCTGTATTTCCATGTGCCGGATGTATTTCAATTACATCTCCCCGTACCCTGAACTTACCTCTACTGAAATCTATGTCGTTTCGCTCGTACTGCATCTGTACCAAGGTAGATATGATATTTTCTCTTCCATCGGTGTCCCCCACTTGAACTGAAAGCACCAATCCACCGTAATCTTCAGGGGATCCTATACCATATATGCAAGAAACACTGCTGACAACTATTACATCATCTCTAGATAAGAGAGATTGTGTAGTTGAATGCCTCATCATGTCGATCTCATCGTTAATTGAGGCTTCTTTGTCAATGTAGGTATCAGACTGTGCAATGTATGCTTCTGGTTGATAATAATCGTAGTAACTTACGAAGTACTCAACTGCATTATTAGGAAAGAACTCTTTGAACTCCTCATAAAGCTGTGCTGCTAATGTTTTGTTATGGGATATTACCAGGGTTGGCTTTTGAACTTTTTGGATTACGTTAGCCATTGTAAAAGTTTTACCAGAACCTGTTACACCGAGTAGTGTCTGATGTTTTAGACCATTTTTTATCCCATCAGAAAGGGATTTAATTGCCTTTGGTTGGTCTCCTAATGGTTTGTAAGCTGATATAAGTTTAAATTCTGACATTTTTTAATTCCTCTTAAAAAATAAGAAAATACAATATTAATAAATATTCTAGTTTTAATTTAGAAATAGACTTGATTTAAGCATGTTTAGCTATAATATGGGATTTTCACTTATGAAGTTTGATATTTAATTATATATTGATAATCACTTTATAATAATTACTTCTGAAATATTATACTATTAATATAACCTTATGTTATATAAATATTCTAGAAGTTATAAAAAAAAATTAGATAAAGATTTTTTTTTGATTATTAAATAATTGGAAATATTAAATAACAACTTCAAAGTTTGATTTGCGAGATGAATATTTTGGCTATAAAAAGCAATGATCCAGATGATCTTCCACTGGTACCCGGTGTTTATATGATGAGGGATTCTTCAGATCATATATTGTACGTTGGGAAGGCAAAATCCCTAAAAAAGAGGGTGAAATCCTACTTCAGAAACGATCTTGATCCTAAAACCAGGGCTCTTATGAAACAATTCCATCATTTGGAATACATGGTAACCGACACAGAAAAAGAGGCGCTAATACTAGAATCTAATCTTATTAAAAAGCATATGCCTAGGTACAACATAAGATTAAAGGATGATAAGAGGTATCCATACATCAAAGTAACCAATGAAACCTTTCCTAGGGTACTCATAACCCGCAGAGTACTTGATGATGGATCATTCTATTATGGTCCATTTCCAGAAGCTACAGCACTTAGGAAATTGGTAAAATTTCTTAAAACCATTTTTAAAGTCAGAGATTGTAAGAGAATGGACGGCCCATGTCTTAACTATCAGATAGACTTATGTAACGCACCGTGTGATAAGAAGATAACACAAGAAGAATATAAAAAACTAATTGATAACGTTTCATTTTTCTTTGAAGGCAAGTACAGTGAAATTACGCAAGCCCTTAAATCGGAAATGATTGAGGCAGCTGATAACCATGAATATGAAAAGGCAGCCATTTTAAGGGATCAACTAAACTCTGTAGAAGAAGTACTTGAAAAGCAGAAGATGGAATTTACCAGAAGCCTTGATCAGGATGTAGTTGCATCGGCATCTGACAGTGAACTTGCATGTGTTGTTGTATTCTCTGTACGTGAGGGTAAGATCATTGGAAAAGATGATTTTTTAATGAGCGGTGCAGAAAATACATCTGAAGAGAAAATTATATCAGCATTCCTTAAACAGTACTACACTGGTCCAAGACATGTTCCTTCAAAGATAATAATTCCAAAGATAGTTGAAGACAAAAAACTCGTTGAAGAATGGTTATCTGAGAAAAGAGAAGCTCCTGTATCCATTGAAATACCAACAGAGGGTGTTGAATATCGACTGATCAGAATGGTTTCTAAAAATGCAGAGATAATACTCAACCATCAAAAAGAGGTTAAAGGAGCACTTTTAGATCTTAAAAAATATTTAGGAATTCCTAGAATACCTAAAAGGATAGAAGCATTTGATATATCCAATATAAGCGGGAAAATGGCAGTTGGATCTATGGTTGTATTTGAGAACGGTGCGCCTAATAAGAAGTACTATAGAAAATATAAGATTCTAACTGAAGGACCAGATGATTATGCAATGATGAGAGAAATGCTTGAAAGACGATACACAAACATAATAAATGATAAAAGTCCATCTCCAGATCTTGTTCTGGTAGATGGTGGTAAAGGCCAGTTAAATGTTGCAACCGATGTTTTTAAATCGTTAGGAGTAACTAATATTCCAGTAATAGGTCTTGCAAAGGAGTTTGAACATGTATTTATACCTCAAACACCGAGTCCATTGATATTACCACGTGATTCAGAAGCTTTGCTATTGTTACAGAGAATAAGAGATGAAGCCCACAGATTTGCCGTGAACTACCATAAAAAGTTGCGTTCAAAAGAATTAGAAAAATCCTTGCTGGATAAAATACCAGGAGTTGGTAATAAAAGGAAAATTAAACTCTTAAAACACTTTGGAGATATATCAAATCTTGAAAAGGCCAGTATCAATGATATTGCCATGGTTGATGGTATAAGTAGGAAACTTGCAATTAAAATACACGAACATCTAGATGAAATTATATATAAACAAGAATAAATATTGAGCTGGATAAACTGTATTCCAAGAATAAAATATCAAATTTATACGTTATATGTTAATTTAATTGGAACATTGAAGATTCGAATATTTTATTATTCTGACCCTTAAATTGGTAAGATTTAAGAGATACATTGACCAAATACTTCTATAAAGGTACTCATCATGTCAAATGTAAAAATTCTTGTTGTTGAAGATGAAAGCATAGTGGCTATGGATATTAAACACAGGGCAGAAGGTCTTGGTTATTCAGTCACAGGAATAACTCCTTCAGGTGAAGGAGCCATTCAAAAGGCTTCAGAAACCCTTCCAGACCTTGTATTAATGGATATTGTACTTAAGGGGGATATGGACGGTGTTGAGGCTGCTCAAAAAATAAGAGATACTCTAGACATTCCAGTTGTATATTTAACAGCTTACTCTGATGAAAAAACACTTAAAAGAGCCAAAGTTACTGAGCCATTTGGTTATATTATAAAACCATTCGAGGACAGAGAACTTCACAGTGCAGTAGAAGTGGCCCTTTACAAGCATAAAATGGAGAGTAAACTTAAAGAAAGTGAAAAATGGCTTTCTACAACCCTTGAAAGTATTGGTGATGCTGTAATTGCTACAGACGAGAATGGTAGTGTGAAGTTTATGAACCCTGTTGCTATGGAAATAACTGGATGGGGTGAGGTTGATGCATTTGGAAAGGATCTCAAAGAAGTATACCACATAATCAAAGAAGGTAGCGAAGCTCCAGTAAATGATCCTGTAAATGATGTGGTTCAACAAAATCAAATAATTGAATTTAATGAACCCACAATATTAATTACTAAAGAAGGTAAAAAAGTACCAATAGACGACAGCAGTGCTCCAATAAGGGATAAAAATGGTAATGTTATAGGTGTTGCTCTGGTTTTCAGAGATATAACTGAAAGAAGAAAGGCGGAGAAGGAACGGGAGGAGTTATTAAAAGAGAGGGCAAGAGGTGAACTTTCAAATTTTGTTGTAAGTGCACTGCCAGTTTTTGCTTCAAACATTCCCCCACAAGTCAGAAATAATATTGCGAAGAGTTTTGCTGACCGTTTTGAAAGAAACATGAAACCTCAGTTTGATTCAGAATTTGCTGAATGTTCCGGAGACTCTTCAAATAACGATATCTTATTTAACTGTTACATTGAATGGATTTCTGATTTCCTGTTCAACCTGGGTATAAACACTGAAAAGAGTGTAGTGGATAATAAAAATTATTTGAAATTCCAGAACTGTCCATGGTTAGCTGAAGCAGGTGAAAGTCCTATGTTCTGCCTTATCTGTCGGGCCATGGTTATAAGAAGTTTCACATGGACATCAATAAGGGGTAACGTTGAGCAAACGTCTTGCATGGCTGATGGAGATGGATACTGCAACTTTGAATTTAAATTTATGAAAAAAAACAATGAAACTTAAACTTAGATTAAATTAAATAATATCTGGAAGTTTAATGGGGGTTTCTGTCATGAAAAGAATTAAAAGTGGGATAGAAGGAATTGATGGTATAACCAATGGATTTCCAATGGGAAGATCTATGCTTGTAACTGGTGATGCAGGTTCAGGTAAAACAATTTTTGGACTTCAATTTGCAAGAAGTAGTTGTATTCAAGGTTATAAAACGGTTTATATAACAACTGAGGAAGATGCTTCTGATCTTTACACTCAGGGTGATACCTTTAATTGGGATCTAAAGTCTTATACTGAGAATGGGCTTTTAAGTTTCAATGAACTTGCAGGAGTAAGGGCACGTGTTACTGAGGCCGAAATGAGTATTGATATTGGATCTATGAAGGGTAGCTTCTCAAAATTTGTTAATGAACTACCAGAGAATACTCAAACAGTGATCATAGATAATATAGGTAGTTACACGGCTAAACTTACCCCATACGAGTTTAGGGATCGTTTCGATCTTTTGATATATGATCTGAAAATGCGTGATATCACAGCACTTGTCATACTCGACAGCGCTACTTCCAATGAATTCAATGAAATAGCATTATTCTCTGTTTACGGTGCTTTAAGACTCATGAAACGTGAAAATCCTTACACAGGTCGTCGTGAACGCGTTATGGATATCATGAAAATGAGAAGTACAAAAACACCTACACAGTTCATAAGCTATGAAATAAATTCGAATGGAATTACTGTAATCTAAAAAATTTTTAAAATCCTTCGATTATAAAT
>PMMY01000100.1 GCA_003162655.1 Methanobacterium sp.
GTATAATACAGTAAATTAGCATTTTATTAGTCATCAGCGTATAAAATTGGTTCAAGTTGTTTTACAAATAAAAATCATAACTAAAATCTCATTAGAAAGGTATATAAATATTGTTGTGTTATAGTAAATATCATAATTATAAAGGGAATGTTTGGGGGAAAATTTTGTCACTATTATCAAAAGACTCAAGAGGATTTGCATTATCTCTTGATCTTCTTCTTGCTCTAATTCCTATCACACTTTTATTAGGATTTGTAGCTGCAGATATGGATAATCTGTTGTATCAAATGGAAGATACTGTTTTCAGAAGTTCAATGGATCGTTCAGCAGGAGATGCTGTAAGTACATTACTAGAAACTTCTGGAGATCCTACTGATTGGGAAATTAATGGAAATACTAACGTTGTGGGGCTTGCTCAGTTTGATCCTTCAAAAAATGGCTCTATGGAGGGGACTATAGATCCCCTAAAGCTTGCTGCTATTACAGCCCCCCAAGTACAGAAATTAATTGGAAGTAACTATGATTTTTATATGAATGTTTCAACTATTAACAAAACTGGATCTCCTGTATCGCTGAAAACACTTGGTAACAGCAGTTTTGCAACTGCTACTGATATCGTCAGGGTTGAAAGAGTTGCTCAAGCCTCAAAATTTAAGGTAATTTCTTCAGTTGTTGGACAGATCCGATATCTTGGAGGTAGCAGAAGTTTTAATATACCAAGCTTCCAAACCAGCTTCAATTCCAATCAAACATACGATTATTGGATTTTAATCGGAAACAATATAGGGTTTACAAACGCTACGGTTTTCATTAACAACAATCCAATAAATTTCACAACTAGTAACATGACCAACGCAGCTATGATAAATTCAAATTTCCTGAATATTAATTCAACAAATCCCACTGTATATTACAATAATACAGTTACATTAAATGCAACAGGGGCTTTCCCAAGTTCAATGGACATATATATAATCCAAGCCCCTAAGAATACAATTTCTACACAAATTAATACGGCTAGTGTCGTTCCTAAGAAAAGCGACTTTATATTTTATTTATGGTTAAAAAGTTAAAAAAGTGGTATAATGGACGAACAAGGATTCATATTCACAACAGATGCTACTCTGGCCTTAGTAGTTATGATAGTATTTACAGCTTCAGTAGTTACATACGGGCTTCTTCCAGTATATCAAGGACAAAACCATCAACATTTAGAAGCAATTGCTGACAGCGCTCTTGAAACAATGGAGCAAGANNGATGTTGTTACCAAGGTAAAAGTAATATCAGGACCACAGGAAGGATGGATGGGCAGAGCGTATTACAAGCAAGAAGCCATCCAATTCACAGATATTAACAGTACAACTGTAACTACACTTTGGAACTTCCACAACTACCTTAAAAACTTTATTCCATGGCAAACTTATAGTTTGGATTCCGATAAATTTTGGGGAGGAACAAATGTTGATAACAATGTGGCAGTACCTATTAACTTTAGTGTTCCGGGACCAGTTAACAGCGCCAAATTTTTATTAGGGTCTGCTGCGGGTAGCGGATTTGTACCAGCTTATAATGCTGATGTAGTTATAGATGGTAATCATAATTATATTAAAAATTCAAGTTTTACCTACCTTTACACCAGTTCAGGTGTAGGTCCTATCTACAATTACCAAAAAATATTGAATTCAACAGCATTAGCCAATGGTTTAAATAAGTTTTATGTGCAATATAACGCTACAACCAATCAGAACATGCCATGGTTTACTATAATAGCCAATTATTCAACATCTATAACTGTTCCATTAGGAATTGCTAATGATACAATTCCTTTTAATGATATTGCTGGAATTGGACGGCCAGGACCTGGAAACACAGGTGTGCTTTACAACCTTGACACAGGAACGGTATCTGCAACTGCTGGAAGGACAGTTACATGGGCAGCCCTCCAAAACAATTTTGCTTTCGACACTAGCACACCATTTGAAATTACAGGTCTCCCTAATATTGGTACAGGATCGGCTGTAGCATCTATTCAAGATATAAATCTTCAACCAGGTAACAGGCTTTTTGATGCATTTACAGTTGTAAATGCCTATGGNNTTTTCATCATTTGGAAATACTGCAAGAGGTGATGGGGGATACGGTAACGTTCCAGGAATTATTAATATTCAACCATACCTTCAGGTAGGAAATAACAAAGTTAGAATTATTACATGGGACGATGTCCCTGGAAATGATTACGATTTAGTTGGACTTGAAAGCTGTTATTCTAAGATCACCTACAGTAAATTCCCAATTAGATGGGATACAATTCCATTTGATAGTTACCAGAATACGAGCAGCAATAAAGTTACAACTGAAACTCAAGTTAAAAACTTTACAATAGGTTCAGACGCACAAAGTGCTTTATTATTCGTTGGTGTAGGTAGTGCAACCAGAAACATGACTGTTACAGTTACAAACAGTACAGGGTCAAGTTCAGTACTTTACCCTCCTAATCAACCTATTCCATACGTTATAGATCTAGGTGCCCTTGATGCAGCTGCAACACAACCAACCCATCTATTAACTTCAATCGTAGGGAATGGATCCTCACTAATACCTGGAACTTATACTCTTAAAGTATCTGTAACTCCTTCCTTTGCCTACGAATCAGGTGATGGATCAAGCAGTCCTCCAACTTATGGTTACTCTGGAGATCCAATCATATTTTCTGGTACAAGAATAAGTATAATATATCCGAAATTCCTTGCGAATGTATGGGCAACAGGATATGCAAATAATCCATCAGATGCAGCAATTAATGCTGCTACTAATTTAAATTCCACTTTAAGAGCTGCGGGTTACACCGTCGATCCAACTTTAGTAAGGACAACAACCCTGTACACGGGTGATGTGCCGAATGCAATTCCAGTAAGACTGGACTTATGGACACAATAGGAAACTGATAATATGGAAGATAAAGGATACGCCTTTACACCTCTAGCATTTTTAATATTCATTCCAGTCATTATACTGGCTGTATCATTCAGTGGAATAGTCAACGAAGTAAATACATTATCTGCAATAGTTATTGGAGGAGATGTTACAGCCACAGTCGCTTCAAACGTTGTTAAAACAATTAAAGACGACACAGGAGATGCCGGTAGAAATTCTGCATTTTTAGCAACCAAAACTGTTATTGACAGTTATAACCTTAACAACAATCCATTTTTTGGTCAATCAGCACCAACAGACAGCAGAAGTTTCATTGAAAATAATACACTCAATCTGCTCAATAACAACGTTACCAACACATGCAGAATAATAGAACAGCAAACAGGTAGGACTATTATTATAAATGGTAACACCATTGATCCCCAAGCTACAGGTTCAATTGCTATATTCACAGCTTCTAATATGAATATCACTCAAAGTGATCCATTTGGATTTAATATTACTCTTACATCAGTACCNNATTGAACGTTTGGAGGATCCTTACATATGGGTGAATACATATGCACGAAACAGTAGTGTAATATATAGATATCCCTATTACACACAATCATCCAGTATATTGGGTGGTAATGCCAGTAACGTTTATCATTTTGCGGATCAAGTATCTATTGGTAAACTGAATTATCTGAATGAGTCATTAGTGGGTGCAAATTCAACTTTTGGATATATACCCTATTATTTCCCAGATACTCACGGACTAACATTCTTTGACAGATTGGAAAACAGGACCAATAATACTTCACTTGGTCCAGATAGTGCTAAAATGAGTACATTTGTTCTTTGGAATCCAGATTATGAGAACCTTCCTGGTTCCACTCCATCATATTTGGATCATGAATACTTTGCACAAATAAATGGAACACCAATAACCACTACTCACGGTTCTGTTNNTAAGGTGAACCTATGTTTTCAGATAATAAAGGACAGTTCAGTGTAGAATTTATATTTATAACTTTTATTGTCTTGATCGTTATTGTCAGTCTGGTAGGTTTAATCGGAAGTAACCAGGCTAAAACCCAAACAGGAGATGTTGGAAGTGCCACAATAATGGGACAAAAAATAGCAGAAACAATTAATACCGTTTACATTAATGGTAACGGCTATTCAATAACAATGAACCTCTCAACTCTTAATCAGGGAATGCAAAGCGCTGCTTATCCATTTGCTTTTACTGCTACTGTTAGTAACAGTACAGGTGCAGGTATTGTTACAATTAATACTAATCCTAATGTCAATGTTAATTTAATTCCATCAAAAATCAACGGTACATCGACTCTAAACAACAACGGTGTTTATACAGTAAAAAATGTAAACGGAACTATTCAAATATCTTGAACATATCGACGAGATTATAGATAACAAGTGAATTATTATGGACTTAAAAGAAGGCTGGGAAAAAAAAGCACTTATTGGTGTAGGTGTTGTTGTTTTAATTATAATTATATACGCTTATTTTGTACCATTTTCAGGAACACCAGAACCTAGTACACAACCAAACCAACAAACTCCTGTACAGGTAGTTCCAGTGCCATATGTTATCCCAGGTTCAAATAATTCAACTTCTAATAACTCAACTAACAATGGAAATTTCACATTAACAGCTCAGCAATCTCAAAATATTGCTCACAACGCTTTCCCAAATTATACTATTGGTACACCATCATTTCAGAATAATATCAATATTAACGGTACAGTGTATTCTGTATGGGAAGTTCCCATTACTCTAAATAGTACATCAAAAACTGTTTATATAGATAACTCTGGTAGAATTATTCAGACGACTTGAATAATAATTTTTATTTTATTTTTAAAAAATTCTTTTTTTTATCAATATATTATTATTGACAAATGTTATTAGCAATAAGATCAGAATTAGAACATGGACACGTTAACAGTTATATTGATGTTAGGACTATTCTTACTAGTATTAGTCTTTATATTTTCAACAGCGCTTCTAACACCATTAATTGGTAAAAGGAATATTTTATTTGTAATATTACTAGGATTTACTGTAGGAGCAGTTGGCGGTGCATTTTTTATCGCTCCGGTGTTCGATGACATCCCAGCTATGGCAGATTCACTCTTTAGAGCAACAAGTACGGGCACTGATGTAGTTGGTATAAATGCTTCAACCAATATCAACATCACAGACTTTATTTTAAATACTAAAAAAATAGACGGTGTTCAAAGTGTTCAAAGTAATGGTATAACCATTAAAACCGATCCAATGTCAGATGCCTGGCAAAGTACCTTTATAAGTAAAATACCAGAGCAAAACAGTAATGTTACCTCTGTTACAATACCCTCAAACGATACTATGGTTCTTGAGGTAAAGAATGGTAGCGATCCCCAGGATATTATAAATGGACTGCAAACATGGATGATGTTTGTTAGTGGTATTAATATAAAATACAGTATCGTAAATATCACGTTAAATGTACAATCATCGAAGTTAAACCAAGTTATGTCACAGCTTCCACAGGGAGAAATTGTTATTACCGATGTTAGTGGTCCCACAGAGAAAAATATCCAATCCATATCCAATATGATGCCTGCCAAATCCAACATAATCCTTTTCTGTGGTTTGCTGGGTATGGTAACTGGACTGGCTGGAATGTTTATAGACAGTATCTTGAACATATTCGAGCGCGTCAGGAAAATGATATCCCAAATAAAAAGATGATGATTTAATTTTTTTTATACTAATAGAAAATATTTAAAATATAATGATCATATCAAAGGAGTTAACTTATGAAGGCAGCTGTACTTTTCTCTGGTGGTAAAGATAGTACAATGGCAGTTTATAAAGCTATTGAAGAAGNNATGTTCCATGTTCCAAATATACATATCACAGATCTGTCTTCTGAAGCCATGGGAATTCCCCTTATCAAGGCAAAAACTCATGGTGTGAAGGAAAAGGAGCTTGATGATTTAAAGAGCGTTCTAAATAAACTGAAGGATAAAGGTGTTGAAGCCATATTTGCTGGTGCATTGGCATCAGAATATCAGAAATCTAGAATTGACCAACTATGCAAAGATCTTGGGCTCATGTCAAATGCACCTCTCTGGCACATTGATCCAAAGGAGTATATGGAAGAGATAATTGATTCGGGATTTGAAGTTATAATAATAAGCGTATCAGCAGAAGGTCTTGACGAATCATGGTTGGGCAGAAGAATAAACCATGAATTGTTAGAAGAAATAATAAACTTAAACAGCAAATATGGAATGCATATGGCATTTGAAGGTGGTGAAGCCGAAACTCTGGTACTTGACTGCCCTATTTTTAAAAAGCGTATAAAAATTATTGAATCATCAAATGTATGGGACAGAGATAGTGGATATCTTATGATTACCAAAGCTGAACTTGAAAATAAGTAATTTTAGATTCATTCTTTGATTTATGATTTGGCAGTCATCCAATCTATAAATCTTTCAACATGATCGGTTTCAATGGTTACNNACCTTCAACATCATCGGTTTCAATGGTTACATCTATCTCCCCAAGAGCAGACATTTCCCTGTCGATCAAGTTTGGAACTGATACAAGAGCTGCTTGTTTGCTCAGTGAGAAGGTTATTATATTTCCTTCGGCACATTTTAAAAATATTCTCTGAGCTGTGTCGCGTATTTTCCTATTTTTAAGAGATTCACGCAGATCTAACAGTGAATCCATTTTACCTATCACACTCACATATCCTTCCCCAATTTCTATTTCATCGAATATAAATATATTTGATATAGCTGTAATAACTTTATCTAGGTCTTCTGTTGGGTTTACCCTTGCCCTTACAGTTATTTTGCATTTCATTTTCCAGTATTCTCCTTATTATACTTTTAATTTTTTTTAGCGGACCTTCGTTAACAACCATATAATCTGCAGTAGCTATTACATTACCTATTCCAAAGTTGAGCTCTCTTAGATCTCGAAGCAAAAAATCAGATTTTTCACGAGAATCATCTGGTCTCATTCTCTTTTTTAAACGTTTAAATCGTGTTACTGGTGTTGAATGAACTGCTATTACAACAAATTCCTTGAAATTTTTTTTGAATATTTCTATTTCATGTTGACTTCTTATTCCCTCGATCATATAGATACTGCACTTTGAGACTTTAACACGAGATTTGTTCTTTGTGTAGATATCAGAATTGTTTTTAGTTTCAATATTTTTTTTTATCCGCTCAACACAGCGTTCTGCAACAACAAATTCTCCATATTCTTTTCTGAGTTCTACAGCTACATCTCCTGGTTTTTCGTTTCTTTTTTTGGCCTCTTCTCTTATCACATCTCCCATTCTAATTATGGGAATGTTAAGTCTTTTGGCTGTCCTTGAAACAACACTTTTTCCAGATCCTGGCAGTCCTGTAACTCCAATAATCTTCATGCTTTCACTTCGCCTTTGTGTTTTTTTGAAATTTTTTGANNTTTTTTGAAGGGATTCTTTTAGGTTTTCTTTATTGTTGAAGCCCTTGACTATCTGATGTAGGGTTGTTGGATCAACATTGTTGAGTTCTTTAACAGCTTCAATTAAATTGGGTACAGCCCTTACTATATTGTCCACAATTGTTATAGTTGCAGTTTTTGCTGTTCTTGACAGCGGATTAAGATCGATTGTTATTAGAAGTTTTCCAAGTTTAATAAGTGCTTCTGCTCTATCACCATCTTCGAGTGGTACAAGAACTACATCAGCTATGTAAACCCCTTCCAAGCTTGAACTTGCCCTTGGACCTTCAAGACCCCGGATCGATACCTTTTCTTCGTGATCAGTGCCTAAAACATTTTTGGCACCAGCTTCCTTTAATAACTTCTCAATATTTGAAATTCTTTCATGAGTTCTGTGAAATAGATTGATCTCTATTTTAGCATGGAGTTCATCTGCAAGGGTTACAATATCGTTGGGCACCAATGCTACAGTGTTGCCGTTTACAGATATAACGGGATTTTTGGCAAGAATAAGTGCAGGCGCAGAAGCTTTTATAGCCTTTTTAGCATTAGAAGTTGTTTTTTCTCCTAGAAGGTAGTCAAATGCTTCGCCTCTTCCATGGGCAATCATTCCAGAGTCTGCTAATATTCCTCTTTTATAGGCTTCAACTACTTTGGCTCTTAACTTCAGTGATTCATATCTAGGATGATCCTTGTGTATCATACAATTAGATGTTATATATTCATGTTATATATTCATTATTAGAGTTTAATCCTGGTTAAAAAGTATAATTCTGGAATTATATTTTTTTAATATTCTAAAAACATTTTAAAATAGGATGNNATATCAGGTTTTACATTGCTTCTTATGTCGTATTCAACTTTAACGTAAGCAGTATTTTTACCTCCCTCTATAACAGTTCCGTAGGTATAATTTCTGTAGTATCTAATTCTGTATATCAGGAATACTGCTATAACTGCTACAATTGCAAAGATGAGAACGCTTAGTGAAGGAAATGACTGGAATGAAAATGCCATGACAAAGTTAGAGTCTCCGTTCAATAGAACGAGAATTATTCCAACAGCAACGTACATTAAAAAGAAGTCACGATAAGC
>PMMY01000031.1 GCA_003162655.1 Methanobacterium sp.
GAAAAATATATTAATAACTGATACCTAATATTTCAATGTAATCGGAGCATAGAGGAGTCTAATTATTTAAATTTAGGAAAATATTATTTAATAATTATTTTATTCTGTTAATAAATCATAATAAATTCTTGAATTATTGATCTATCATTTTTTTAGGTAGTTATCCAGTTCAAGGGTTAATGGCCTGAACTCACTTCTGAATCTTTCAAGAAAGACCTTGGATTTCTCCAATTTCTCATAGGCAGTAACTGCTTTTTCTTCTGAAGGTACATTTATATAATCGTAGTTAGCTGCTACTGCATCCTGTAATATAATTAAACAGTTTAAAATCTTTAAATGTAGAGATACACACTCTGATGGAGAATTTAGATCTTCATAATCAAAGAATATCGTCTCAACCTTTTTTAAAATATGTTTTATCTGGTTATAAGCCTCGTTTTTATCTATAGTCCCATTAATTTCATGTTCTATTAATCCTCTGATCAAAAGGGCTTGCTTACCCGTTTCATCCAGACATTTACTACTCCTTTTTAAAAATTGTTTTTTAGTTAGACCAAACATTTTAATCCCATTTTAGCTTCGATTAATTATTATATCGCTAAAAAAATTTAAGTTCTATTTACTTTAATTGTAGTTAATTTATTATTGATTTAAAACATGATAAAATTTTATTCTTTTTATATTATTTTTTAATTAAATTCACTTTTTGTTAGATACTGATTTAACTTAATATATTTCTATAAAAATTAATTCAAAACATTAATTAACAGCTAATAACTAAAATATTTCCAGAATTAGTTAGAATATTTGTAATATTACATATATAAATTTGATGATATTTGATAATATGGTGTAAAATTTGATTCAGTTATCATTGGAGGGATTTACATTAAAAAATATTTAGTTATAGTCTTTTTAATTTTTGGATTGACACTCAGTTTAAGTGTGTATGGCGTTTCTGCAGTGACTATTGGTGCAAATACAACTGCTAATTCAAGCTTAAGCAATTATCAGAGTACCACAACTACAGGGACAGTTACAAAAACTAATTCCAACAATTTGAGTATCAATTCCGTTTCTAAAAGTGTTTCTAGTTCACCAAAGACCATTAAAGTATTGATATACAATGGTCATGGAGCTATAACTAGTTGTGTCGTTGGGGTTGAAACTGGATTGAAGTATGCTAACACTAATAATCTATTACCAGGTTATCGTTTCTCATATTCAACAACTAAAAAGATTACATCATCTAAACTCTTCAAATTTAATGTATTGGTCATGCCCGGTGGTATCAGTGGCATTAAATATATTCATACCATAAGCGGTTCTTTAATAAGGAAATATGTTTCCAGCGGTCATGGATATTTAGGAATTTGTGCAGGAGCCTATTCTGGTTCTAAGCACGTATCTGGAATGTACAATGGATGGGGAGTTGCACCACATGTTTATTGTAAGCATGTTACACATGAAGGAAATTTGAAGGTCAGCATAACCAGCTCAGGCAGTAATTTATTCGGCATTGGAGGTTTAGTTACCTTAGCCCACTACAATGGCCCTGCTATGTATGNNCACTATAATGGCCCTGCTATGTATGCTCATGGTGGTAGTATAGTTAAATTTGTTACATATGCAGATAAAACTATTGGATACAAAAATTACGGTGCCATTGTTGGTGATACATACGGTAAAGGAAGAACTGTCTTGAGTGGACCTCATCCAGAATTACAACCTAAAAATCCTGGTATTTTATCAAGATTAATTGCTTGGGCTGCGAAAATAAAGATAGTTAATGGCCTGACTGTCTAGATGATAAACCAGGATAATTCCTAGGTATATTTTTTAAATTTCGCTACTTAGCATACTAATGTATATTTNNTGTAACTAAAAAAATGTTAGGATTATAAATATTTAATCGTCTGTTTATCTATTTTTTACGCAGTTTTGGGCTTAAATTATTTTATCATTACTATAGTCCATTTTCTAGTGACTTTTCTCACATGGATTATGAATACATATATATTCATGTGAATACAGTTATGAATAATACGACTATGAATGAAAATAAACTAGAATTTTAGGGCATATTTGTTCTTTACATAATTTACAATGGGTGTATTTACTTGAATCAAAAAAATATTTTGAAGACATTGTTAATTACGGCAGTGGCACTAACATTCATATGTAGTTTTATGCCCTATTCAGAGGCTCACATATTAATTATAGGTGATTCCAATACTGATATCCCACAGTCATATAACGAAGCATTGAGCATTGCTAATTTCTTAAAATCAAAGGGATATTCAGTAGTTGAACTTTACAGAGGTAATGCAACTACTAAAAATATATTGAAAGGTATGTATGGAGCAGATGCAATTATATATGCAGGACATGGGGGATATGAAACTGGTAATTACAATATGAACGGGGGCTCAGCAACGCCTCCATTTGCATTGGTTGGTTCCAATGATTTCATATGGGGTATTGGAAACCAGATGAGAGAAGGATGGAACGGTCAACTATTTACTGCACCCATAAAACAGAACATTCCGGTAATTCTACTTCAGGCATGTTTTTCTACTGGATGGGTTGATGATAAACAAGTTTCCAATCCAATATCAACCATATACAACTTTGCTAAAATGTTCAGAGGAGCAGGTGCAAATTATTATGCTACTGCATGGGATGGGGCAGGATTAGATTTAGTTGAAAAGTTTTTTAATGGAGCTAAATATTTCAGTCAAGTAAACAAACAAAGCGCGTATGAAAATATTGTTAAATCAAATATTTACAAAAACACTGCTGTATGGAGAAATAATAATGGATATTCTGCCTTTGTAGGAAATTGGCTTGGTCAATTCCCAACGGTTATGCAAACCACACCATATAATGATACTGCAGCCGAAGCTTGGTATTATGGTGACAGATCTAAAAATCCTTTCCAATCAGATTTGATAGTTAGTAACGTTACCGCACCTGCAAAAGGATACAGTGGCAGTAAAATTTATGTTTCCAATACAATATCAAATATTGTTAACGTGACTTCGAGCAGTTTTTATGTGAATTATTACCTTAAAAAGAGTCTGACCAGTACTAATATCTACATTGGACAAAGTTTTATTGAAAGCCTTGATGGACTTTCCAGCAAACATCAAATCACCTCATTACAACTACCAATAAAAATAAATTCTGGTAGTTATTATATTTCAGCCTCTGCAGATGCCTATCAAACAGTTCCGGAAACCAATGAGAATAACAATAATAAAATAAGCTCATCTAAAATTAGAGTACGAACCTCATATCATGATCTGATAATAACAGAAATCTCAGCTAAATTAAAGGGAGTTCGAACATTAACTGTGTCCAACACCATCAAAAATACAGGAATGNNATCAGCTCATCTAAAATTAGTGTCCACACCTCATATCGTGATCTGATAATAACAGAAATCTCAGCTAATTTAAAGGGATTACGAACATTAATTGTGTCCAATACCATCAAGAATACAGGAATCCTTTCAACTAAAAGTTTCTATGTGCATTATTACATTAAGAAGAAGAATTCAACAAAAAATACATATGTTGGACAGTATTATTACTCAGGACTAGGTTCCGGTGCCACCAAACATAAGAAGATTACAATAACTTTATCAAAGGGTATAAAAGCAAGTGATTACTCTGTTGCAACATATGTCGATGCCCATAAAACAGTGAAAGAATCTAATGAAACCAATAATTACCTTGCAGGAACTATAAAAAGTGTATAAATCGTAATTAATCCTATTTATCAGCAAAAAAAGATATTTTAGAAAAGAAAATATTAATTTTCAATTTGAGGGATTTCTTCTTCAATTTGAGGGATTTTCTCGGTGTACTTGGTAGTTATATCTATAATATTCATCTTTCCATTTCTCATGTCACTTGTAATTTCGTTCAGCATTTTCAGTAGATCATCGAATTTCTCGTCACCTTGATGGTCCAATAGATATGCTTGTCCTGCACTGGAGTTGTTGAGCACACTTACAGCCTTTAACATTTCATGTATGTTAATTTCCCCGCATTTACCTTCACGAGCTCTTAACATTAGATCGTTATTTAAACTCTTTAATTCATTTTTTAATAAAATATCAATCATCTCCAGTTGATTATTATGTAAATTTAATGGTAAGGAAGTAATTCCTTAAGTGTATCTTTGGAATCAGAATTTGAAAATCAAAATCTTATTTTTTTTGAATAAAAAATTATGCCTGGTCATTCTTTTTCATCATCTGTTTCAGTTCAATTATTATGTTTGAGTTGTCCTGATATTCGAGTGATTCACCACATTTTGGACATGCAAAGTTGTTTTCAGTTGCTTCATCAAATTTGTATCTGTGACCGTTGTCTTTGCAGGCAAAAAACATGTTATCTTCTTCGTACTCTAGAGATTTTTCAATCTCTTCAGAAAATTTCTCATATTTNNTCCTGCATCGTATAATTTATATAGAACTTTTCTGACAATATTCAACCTTAATTCCGTTTCTTCGGCAATTTCTTCATCAAATGTTTTACCCTTCAAAATACATTCGATAATTGAAACACTGCTCTTTTCATCGTTAGTAATATCCATTAATATTTCCTGAACTATTGGATCGCTTAGCATATTCTGCCCTCCGATAATATATTATTTTAATTTTCTACTCAAGACAATGATCGGCTTAAAAATCCACCATAATACTTTAATAGCTAATTTAAGGCAATTTAGACTAATTTAAGAATTAATTTTAAAAAATTTATAATTATAA
>PMMY01000043.1 GCA_003162655.1 Methanobacterium sp.
TATACAAAGATGATCTCATTTTGAAATATAGAAATTCTTTATAAACTTTATTAGTAAAAAGGTTACGTATTTAACTATATATGTGGTATTTCCTTTTTAATCAGCTGGAAAAACAAAAATTATAGGTTATTATAGAAGTTTCCATATTTTTTATATAAGGAGGAAAGTGATGTTTAATGATTTAAAACTCTACCCCGAAGATGAGCTGATTGTTTGCTGCACCCGGACCAATATAGATAATAANNCACCATGTTATGCCCCTTTTATATTTTAATCTTAATTCTATCTGTTCAGAGAAAATTCCAGAGGACTTAATGGATAAACTTAGATACTATTTTGATTATAATGCTCGTAGAAATTCAATGTTATCTCGAGAATTGATACAAATTCTTAAATTATTAAAAGAACAGAATATCATTGCAATCCCTTATAAGGGACCTGAAATGGCAGCCCAAATATATGGAAATCAAGCCTTAAGGCAGTTTAATGACATAGATTTATTTTTATTAAAAAAGGATATTGTAAAAGCCAAAGAGATTCTTAATTTACATGGTTATAAACTGAAATATAATTTTAATAATAAAGCTGAAGAAATATATCTTAAATATTTTCATGAATATGCCTTATTTAATGAAAAAAAAGGCATAACCTTGGATTTAAATTGGAGGTTTTCATTTCTTACTTACTCATTTCCTGTAGACATGGAAAGTAATGGTGATATTTCTGAAATAACTGCACCCGTAAATTTTAACAACTTAAGAACTTTAAACATTAGAAATGAGTTTTTAATTCTGATATTATGCATACATATTGCTGGGCATCAATGGACTAAATTATATTTGATTTGTGATATTTTTGAATTGTTCCAATCCACAAATAAGTTAGATTATCAATTATTACTAAATAGGTCTAAGGATATGGGAATAAAAAGAATATTATTGATAAATTTTTTATTAATTCAAGAATTATACAATATAAAACTTCCAAAAAAGATTTCAGATGAGATAAATGATGATAAAAAAATAAAAAAAATTTCGAAAAAAATAGCAAATGACATGTTCAACAAAAATAAAAGAAATATAATAAACGAATTAACTTTAAGATTTAAAACTCGAGAAAGATTTCAAGATAAGATTAAAGATATTACTCGTGCATTACTAATTCCTATGCCATTTGAATTAGAAATAGTTGCATTACCACTAATTTTATTCCCATTATACATTTTTCTCCGCGCCAAAAGAAGATTTTTTAAACATAATCCAAATAATAAATTTTACATTAAAATTGTCAAATAAATTGTTGTATCTTCATGCATGAAAATGCTCATTATGGTTCTTAAGTTGTTTCCAAGTTCCAGATGTTTTTATTTCTCCTTGGTCTATTATGTAGATTTTATCTGCCTTTTTTATGGTTGATAGCCGATGGGCTATGATAAGCATGGTTATTTGGCCGTGTAAATTATCTATAGTCTTTATTATGCGTTTTTAGTTTTCTGTGTCTATGTTGCTAGTTGCTTCGTCTAGTATGAGTAAGGATGGCCTTTTTAGAAGCGCTCGTTGCTATTGCCAGTCGTTGTCTTTCACCTCCGGAAAGTTTCACTCCCCGGTCACCAATAGNNAGAGACATAATGATAGGCTTCAGCCTGTTTTAATGCGTTTATTAGTTCTTTATCTGTGGCATGGGGTTGGGATAGTAACAAGTGGTTGGGGATGGTTTGGTTGAATATGAAAGGAAATAATGAAAGCAACTTTAATTATCTTGGTATGTTTAGATAACACGATGATTTGATTGTATTTCCTATACACGAGTTATTAAATTTTAACTAGAATTGAAAGTTTACTATTTATAAAAAAAATAAACATAACGGGCTATGAATAAATCCACTCCCAAAGAAATTTTAAAACCNNTCAAAAAATATATAATACACATCTCTACTAATACAATATAACTTATCGAGAATAAAGATTTAAATATAACAATAGTTATATTAAATTAAAGTAAATTATATAATTCTAATTAAAATAAATATTAACTACAAAACTAATAGTATTATGATTATCTATACAAAAGTACATGAGAGGTTAACAACATGATTTATATAGATCATTCAGCAACATCACCGGTGGATCCCGAAGTATTTGAAGCAATGAAACCCTATTTCACAGATTCCTTTGGAAACGCCTCTACCTTATATTCCCTTGGAAGGGAAGGTAAAAAGGCTATGGAATCAGCAAGGGAAGAAGTTGCATCTATAATCGGTGCAGAAACCAAAGAAATTATCTTTACAAGCGGTGGAACTGAATCAGATAATATTGCAATATTAGGGGCTGCTTACAAACTAAAAAAGAAAGGAAACCACATTATTACAAGTGATATAGAACANNGAACATCCAGCAGTTGATGAAACTTGTAAGTATCTGGAAAAAAATGGGTTTACAGTTACATATCTACCAGTTTATGAGGATGGTATTGTTAAGGTCAAAGACCTTGAAGATGCAATTACTGATAAAACCATTCTCATTACCATAATGCATGCCAACAATGAAATAGGAACCATCCAGCCTATAACTGAGATCGGGAGAATAGCCCATGAAAATAATATATATTTCCATACCGATGCAGTTCAAACAGTGGGTAAAATACCTGTTAATGTAAAGGAATTGAATGTAGACATGCTTTCATTATCAGCCCACAAACTCTACGGTCCAAAAGGTATCGGTGCCCTTTACTTGAGACAAGGAGTCAGAATCGAACCTCTCATGCACGGAGGGGGACATGAAAAAGGTATCAGACCTGGAACAGAGAATGTTCCTGGAATTGTAGGATTAGGTAAAGCTTGTTCAATTGCAAAGGAAAATCTTCAAATGGACGCTCAGAAACTTACAAGTTTAAGAGACATGTTAATAGACAATGTACTAGCAGAGAATGAAGATTCCTATCTTAATGGTCATAGAACCAAACGTCTCCCTAACAATGCTAATTTTAGATTCACAGGTATTGAAGGAGAATCATTGATACTTCATCTTGATGCGAAAGGTATAGCTACTTCAACAGGTTCAGCATGTTCCTCACCTAAGTTAGAACCTTCACATGTTCTAATGGCTATTGGACTAAAGGAAGTGGAGGCTCATGGATCACTCAGAATAAGCCTTGGACATGAAAATACAGAGGAAGATATAAAGTATACTATAACAGCAATCAAAGAGGTTGTTGAAAAACTGAGGAAAATGTCACCACTTTGGTGTGCAAGTTCTTAAAATAATTATAATTTAATTGTACGAGATTAATTGCTACGCAAATGGAAAATTAACATTTTTAATAATCGTATTATTCTTATAAATGATTTAGAGTAATTAGATTATTATTGAAAAATTATAAATAAAATACAGATAATAAATAACAAGTGTAAATTATATTTTATTAAAATTGGAGGTTTATTAATGCCGAATTTAGGACCAATGGGACGTGGTGGAGCTAGAAG
>PMMY01000054.1 GCA_003162655.1 Methanobacterium sp.
TAAATAATAATTTTTAGGGTAAACTACACAATCAAATTAGAAAATCGAATAAAAAAAATCATGTAACTAAATCAGATATCAAATAAAATAGTATAGGAAGTGATATACATGGAAAAAACTATCTATTACTTTGAAAATTCTGGAGAGGAGAATACTAATAAACTAATTGAACTTGTGAAGATAAGAAGGGAAGAATTGGGAATAGATCATATTGTTGTTGCATCTGCATCAGGAAGTTCCGGTGTCAAACTTACCAAAAGTATTGGAAATCCTGAAGTTAAAATAATCAACGTCACACACCATGCTGGTTTCAAGGGCGGTGATTTAATAGAAGTTGAATCCCAATATAAAACTGAATTGGAAGAAATGGGTGTACAAATATATGTAGGATCACATTCCTTAAGCGGAGTTGGAAGAGGTATATCTAATAAATTTGGAGGCATAACCCCTGTAGAGATTATTGCAGCCACATTACGCATTTTCTCTCAAGGTGTTAAGGTGGGTGTAGAAATAAGTATAATGGCGGCAGATGCCGGATTGATACCCACAGATTTAGAGGTTATTGCAGTTGGCGGGACTGGAAAAGGTCTTGATTCTGCAATTGTTTTAAAACCAGTTCACATGGGAAACTTCTTTGACCTCAAAATAAATGAGATCATTGCAATGCCAAGACCTTAGTCTTGAGAGGTAGCAAATACCCAACTTTACCTCAAATTGTTCAAATGACAAACATGTGAAACAAGTAAGTTCACATTAGCTTCATGCATAACAATCTATGAGAATTTAATGATATAGGTTAAAAATCATTGTTCAGTGGTAAATTATCACTAAAAATACCGTTGCTTTTAAATATAAGTTAGTACAATAACACAATTAACATAATAAAACATTAGCTGTGGGGGTAGGAATTGAAATCTCTTATAAACAATACCATAAAGGAATCTGAAAAAAGAAAGGAAAGATCAACCATGGAAGAGCGCAATTCATATGACGACAACATTGACAGCGATCTAAAAGAGATTATCCAACGAAGCCGGGCTAAAATTTTCGTTATTGGAACTGGAGGGGCAGGAAATAATACAGTTTCAAGACTTGCGGAGATAGGAGTCCAAGGTGCAGGCACACTTTCCGTTAACACGGATGCACAAGATCTCTTTTATTCAAAATCAGATCACAAGCTGCTGATTGGTAGATCAACATGTGGAGGGCTCGGTGCAGGCGGTATGCCTGATATCGGTGAAGAAAGTGCAGAAGAAAGTGAGGAACAACTCAAAGAAAAACTTGAAGGGGCCGATATGGTCTTTGTAACATGTGGTTTAGGTGGAGGAACTGGAACTGGTTCTGCACCTGTGATATCCAAGTTAGCTAAGAAGATCGGTGCTTTAACAATTGCAGTTGCTACAATGCCTTTCAGTGCTGAAGGACTTAGAAGAAGGGAAAATGCAGAGAAAGGACTTGAAAAACTCCAGAGCGCTGCAGATACCGTAATAGTGATCCCAAACGACAAACTCCTTGAAGTTGCACCAAACCTGCCTATTAATAAGGCATTTATGGTTGCAGATGAACTACTTGGAAGAGCTGTCAAAGGAATTACAGAACTCATAACAAAACCCGGCCTTGTGAGTCTCGATTTTGCAGATATAAGAAGCATAATGATGGGATCAGGCATGGCCATGATTGGAATGGGNNAGGCAATAGAATCTGTACATGAAGCACTTAACAGTCCATTATTGGACCTAGATATATCCAATGCTAAAGGTGCATTGATTAACATATCTGGAAGTTCAGATCTAACACTGCACGAAGCTGAAAAAGTCGTTCAAATAGTTGCCGATGAATTAGATCCAGATGCTAACATAATATGGGGTACTCAGATACAGGAAGACCTTGAAAATGTTATCAGGACAACAATTGTTGTTGCTGGAGTGAAATCTCCACACATATTTGGAATGCCTGGTGAAAAGGAATTTGTTGAAGAAAAAACAAGAGAAAGTGTTCCTGAATCTTCATTAGAAGAATTTATAGATGGTGTTTTTTAATCAAACCTTCATTTAATTTTAAAGATTAAAATCCACTTCTTTAAATATCTACTCCCATTTTTCCCTAAGTTTAGTGATTACCATCTTCAATAAATGGAAAGGTTTATAAATCCTTAAACCTATACCCTCCTAATGTGATCTATCTAAATTTTTTAAAAATTCTCATTCTTTATAATTATAACCGAAGTGGGTAATTCTATGAACTTGAATAAAAAATCTATTATCGATTTTATAAAACTCTGTCAAAGAGTCCNNGTTGCAAAGATAACTGGAATAGGTGTCCTTATAATAGGTGCCATAGGCTTTGTAATAAGTATTGGAGCCCAGCTTTTAGGTAAAATTTAGATAGAAATACTCAGATCATAATAATAAAAACATTGTTAACACTATTTAAGTAGATAAAAGTTTATTAAAGGTTAGTGATAATTTGATTTATGCAATTAGGACCCTTGTAGGTCAGGAAAAAAACGTTGCGAGGATAATAGGCAGAAATGTTAAAAATAGTGGAATTGAAGTGAATTCCATCCTTGTTCCCGAGAGCCTCAGGGGATATATTTTAGTTGAATCCTCAACCAAAATCGACATGCAAAATCCCGCCTTTAAAGTACCCCATATGAAGGGTGCCATCGAAGGGGAAATACCCTACGATGAGGTAAAGAGCTTTTTAAATCCAGAACCAATACTGGCTTCAGTACAAAAGGGAAGTATTGTGGAACTTATATCCGGCCCATTTAAGGGAGAAAANNAGATTAATACAGAAGGAGGCAGATTAATGGCAAAAGAAACCGTAGAAATTCTTATAGACGGCGGAAAAGCAACGCCGGGCCCACCATTAGGTCCTGCAATAGGTCCGCTGGGCATTAACATGATGCAGGTTGTAGAGGAGATCAACAAAAAAACAGCTGATTTCGAAGGCATGAAAGTACCAGTAAAAATAATAGTTGACATCGGAACCAAAGTATTCGAAGTAACTGTGGGTACACCACCGACTACTGCACTGATCATTGATGAACTCAACCTAGACAAGGGATCCCAAGATCCTGGACTTGACAAGGTTGCTGATCTCAAAGTTGATCAAGCATTGAAAATCGCGCGAATGAAGTTCGATGCACTCCTATCAAATGACTATAAAAATGCTGCAAAGGAAGTTATCGGTACATGCGTGAGCATGGGAATAACTGTTGAAGGAAAAGATCCCAGAGATGTGCAGAAAGAGATAGACCAGGGAATTTACGACGAAACACTCGTTCAGAATGCCTGAATTATTTCATTTTTTTTATAAGTTTTTTTGAATCAAAATGATCATGCTTTTATGTCATAATAATTCAATGATCATAAATACTGATCAAATTAAGCATTTCACAAA
>PMMY01000097.1:0-3011 GCA_003162655.1 Methanobacterium sp.
TATATATGGACCTTTGATGAATGGGAACCTATAAAAGTTAATGATACGGATAAGATTTATTTATATATAATCGGTGTGAGTAATATTTAAATATTAATTAGTTTTAGCTGAACTAATGGATTAATAGAGATGTAAACCGACGGCTATTACGAACACAAATATAAACCATACTGTGCTAATGAAAACTCCTATATAATAGATATATTTTTTGATATCGCTTAATGAGGTCAATGGATCGGATATTTCTAACCCCATATAATTTCCTATGTATTTTTGGATGAATATGAGGGCGAAAACGAAAGCAAATGCTATTGTTGGAAAATTATTTAGAAAATTAACTACGAATCCAAAAAGGTTCATAAGTACCCAGATTAGAAATATTCCTAAAAATGATGCGAAGTAAAGTCCACATATCCCATAAATTTTCTTTATTTCGGCAATTGTATTGATTTTTTTACTAGTTTGTAAATAATAGAATAGTCCAGGCAATAATATGGAAAATACAGCCAATATAATAAATGGTATAAAGTTATATTCAACAGCAAAAGTTAATGGAAAAATTGTAAATGTTAAGAGTATAAATGCTGAATTACTGACTAGATTTTCTGAGTTATAAGATTCCATCTTTATATCTCGTTTTTTGAAATAATTACGGGTTTTTTCACGTTTTATATCGTCATATATCCCCAGCACTTTAGTTTGTCTTTGTTTTTCATATTCAAAATTTTTAGTATCATTTAGATTCGTAATATGGTCATCTTTTTTTCTATCATATCCTAATTTACCTCCACACTGACAACTATCAAAATCCTCTATAGATTCTCCTTCTTGGAGTTCATAGTATCCACCGCACTTTTCACAGATTAGATAAGACATATTATCACATTTTTTTAAGGATATGAGTTAGGGATTGAAAATCAGTAAAAATACTTTACTAAATCCGCTGTATCATAGAAGTGCTGATTTTTGATGATTTTTTTATCTTTTAACTCAAATATCATAACCCAATTGTGTTCATAGACGCGACCTGTGGATATTACAGTACCTTTATTCTTTCCCTCGACAACAACTTTATCTCCTTGGGCTATGAAATCTAGAAACTCAAATTTCTCAGTGATCATTTTATTTCGAAGTTCTTTAAAAAATTCAAATACTTCCTTTCTATTATGGCGTGGTTTGAACCATGATAACTCTTTAGAACCAGTTCGTGTAACAGGGGACTGCCAATATATATCTTCAGCAAAAATATTCAATGCATCAGGAATATTTCCCTGTTCAATAGTCTCAAACAACTGTTTAACTATCTCAACATTTTCTTGTTCATCTGTCATCTTTACTTGACCCAAAATGTTTTCATAAAAAAAAATAATTTTCTACAAAAATTTGGAGTATTATGTTGTGAGTTTTTCAAATTCGTTTTATAAGTGTAGAATTGTATTGAATAGGTCATTATGAACATTATTGTATTGCAAATAGTAAGATATCTATGAATTTTTCTAGTACAGTATCTAGATCTATAGCTTGACGACCTAGGTTGTATTCTGTAATTGTCATGTACATGAATGAGGATATGATAAGTCCAAAGGTCATATAATCTATTTCTTTATCTGGAATGTTTGCTTTAATATATTCGCTGAGTTTAAAGTTAAATACTTCCATTATAGGTTCATGTATTCTGGTTCTTTCACTTATGGTTAAATGGAAAAATTCAAAATAATGGTCTCCTAATTTTCTATAATTATTGATTAAGGTTTCTATGAAGTCTCGGGGATTTTTAAAATTCTTATTTACCAGAACGGACTCTTCAAAGAATTTTCCCATCTCCATGCCCTTTTGTAGGATAGTAATATTAAAAAGATTTTTTTTGGATTTAAATCTACGATATAATGTCTTCTCACTAAATCCAGATTCTTCGGCAATTAAAATAGTAGTTGCGCCTACATATCCTCTTTCAGAGAATACTTTCAAACTCGAATCTATAATCTTCTGTTCAGTATTAATTGTCATATACAGTCCTTAGTTTATATATAAGTATTAATTTGATTCAGAGAAGATGGTTTAATATAAATTTTTTTTTAGTTATTAATTAATGTCAGTACTGACCAACTTTATATATTTTTTCTAGAAAAATTATTTGGATGAAGTANNCACTTCAGAAATGAATCGGAACAGAATGGGGAACAAACCGTAAACTCTTACTTTTTTTTATTTTACAATTCTATAGTTGATCTTTTAATTTTCAGTAGATATTTAAATAATTTCAAAATCATAAAATATATTAATATATTAATATATAATACTATAATAATGTAATAAGATGTAATAAGGTCATATAATAATTCTATGTTGTGATGAAATGTTAGAAACCGTATGCAAAGAGATAATAGATAAAAATACATTTTTAATTCATTTTATAGATAAAAATAGTGATAGTATCAGTACTGATAAATCAGATGAACTTAATCTCTATGAAACAGGTGACGATAGTGAAATTAAGATGGCTTTAAGGGTTAATGCTATTCCACCATCTGTGTTGATTGATGTTAAAATTACATATCCAGCAAATTTTTATAATCCTAACTATTATGAATTGTTAGATAATAACGAAAAAAGATTCCAAGAATTCTATAATGAAATAATGAATTATAATCAAATTGAGTGTAATGAAACAACAGAAACCTATACCCAGGAATCGATAGGGAAATAAATAATTAAATCCTTAAACTATAATCCTTTTTTTTATTCAGCTTTTCCATCCCTACAGTAATATTCCAAGATATTTGATGAGGCTAAATTGTTTTCCTTCCAAACTTTACAATCTTTACATTTGCAGATTTCTTCAAAATTGAGATCATGACAGCTTGCTTTACCTGTGGCACAGTATAACCATGGAAACTCTTCAGGTTCAAATAGAGGTATAGCTTCCAGTCCCTTGGCTTCGATTTTTTGAATCTTTCCTGTTCTCTCCTTTGCACAATCACTTCGGGTTTGGACATCACACTTACAACAAA
>PMMY01000097.1:3092-3309 GCA_003162655.1 Methanobacterium sp.
ATTGATGGTGAATTCATTTATATGGTGGGTGAATATGGTGGAGCTTGATTGGTGCTATCTCCTCTGTATCAACATAATCAATTGCAATAATAATGGGTTTTTTAATTCAAAAGAGAAATTAAATTAGTGTATTATAGATTTAAATTCCATTCATTATGTTCCTCAATTGCACTAGTTCTGTTTATGAATAAAAGTAATTTTTTAAAAAAAAATTTTT
>PMMY01000167.1 GCA_003162655.1 Methanobacterium sp.
CACTGGTCTGGTACTTCCATCTCTACAAATTCAAGTCCCTTTATTTTTTTAAGTATTTCCCTAGGTTCTTTACTTATACCCTGGCCTCTAATAAGGTGGCAAGGGTCATGATATGTTACTCTCATGTTCAATGGCTTCATATCTTCAGTATTCAATCTATCAACCAGGAACTCACTAATGTCCACAACGTTCAAATTAACACCATATTTTGGATAGTCGTTTTTGAGGGTTGATCCACAACCAGCGCAAACTGTTACAATTGTATCATAGTCCTTGAATACCTCTTCATTTCTCTTAACAACATCTGGAAATGCGTCTGTCTGTCCGGTTCTGAGTAGTGGGGAGCCACAGCACACTTGATC
Organism: Methanobacterium sp.; assembly: GCA_003162655.1. GTDB lineage: Archaea > Methanobacteriota > Methanobacteria > Methanobacteriales > Methanobacteriaceae > Methanobacterium_B. The sequence goes on from PMMY01000167.1 coordinate 363, forward strand.
TGTTGGTACAACAACATCCACATCGTTGTATTCCATAACCTTCAGAAGTGCAATTCCTATTTCAGGTAGTCTGTAATCCACCATACAACCTGTGAACAAGGCTACTTTGGGTTTTTTGTTATGTTTATCAGATTCAGTAGAGGCATCGATTTTAGAGTTGATCTCATTATTTTCTTTGGTATTTATTTTTATTTTACCCTCTGAAACTGCTTTTATAAACCCTTCTCCATATGTGCCCTTCCCAAGAGGTTCTACTGATCGTCCTGTACTTTTTATAAGCTCTTTAATATTTGTGTGAATAGGCAATGGGCCTACACCTTCCTTACAAGCAATCTCCCTGAGTTTTTCAATGGCAGCTCCGAAGGTGTTTATTTCCTTTGGACATACTTCTACACATTTCCCGCAAGATGTACAACAGTAAAGTCCTTCATCAAACCCTTCTTTAGCACGGTCTTCGCAGTCCCGTGGATCCATTGCAAATTTGGAAATATAACGCATAAAGTAGGGACCAGCAAATTCTGATGTTTCCTTGACTACAGGACACGCTGAAATACATGATAAACATTCAATACAACTTCGAATCTTTTTAGTGTCTGCGTATTCTTCGGGATTCATAATTGCAGGGCAATCAGAGATTGTACAGTCACCAGATATGTACAGACCTAATTCACCGACTTTGTTATCGAATTCAGATCTGTCAACGACCAAATCTTTAATAACATCAAAATCAAGCGGTTCTATTACTGCATTATCAACTATTTCAGATTTGCAGGCTAAAACCACCTTTCCATTCATTTTTAAAGCGCATGATCCACACTGACCTGCTCTACATGAACATCTGTATGCAATATTTGCATTGTACTCCTTGTTAATGTAATTAAGTGCGTCCAAGATCTTCATCTTATCCGTTTCCAGGACGTCATAACTTTCTAAGTGAGCAACTTCACCCTTTTCAGGGTCTTGCCTTAAAATATTGACTTTTATCATTTCTATCTCCGTTATTTCTTGAAAATCTGTTAAAAAAGATCTGTTTAAAGTGAAAATTATTATACGGGCTTATAATCCCTTAAACTTTCTGTAAATAATTTTTATTGTCTTCATTATGATACTATCATATTGGTTGATATATTATAAATAATTTATAAGCAAATTTAAATTTAGAGAATTATTAAATTTTAATCTGTTTTTAATAGTTAAATCCGTTTAATCCATATTATCTATGAGTTTTCTTACCAGTAGCCAGTAAATTAAAAGTTCATCTTCCATTTTTTTGTAATTAGGATACTTATTTGATATTATATTCCAGAATTTCTTGTTATGTCCCATTTCAATTAGATGGGCTAGTTCATGGTAGACAACATACTCAATAAGATAAAATGGTAGATGCACGAGGTAAATATTAATGTTGATATTCTTTTTTGAACTGCAACTTCCCCAACGGGTTTTCATCCTTTTGAAATAGACTTTTTTCACTTTTACATCAAGTTCATTGGATAATTTTTCTACATAATCTAAAACCATTTCCCTGAATTCTTTATCTGTAATCATGAAATTTAGTGCTTTATTCTCTGCTTCTTTTTGGGATGCTTTCATACGACTAAGCTTGTTATATATCCATTTTTCATGATTTTTAATAATTTCTTCGTCTTTATTATAATTTACAGGCATTATTAGACGTAATTTATCTGTTTTTATTTCTAATCTGGCATGTTTAACCCTTCTGTGGATTACTTCATATTCCACGTCCATATCCTGAATTTTGGCTTTTTTGATCATTTCTCTATTCGTGAATTTTGCTCAGAATAATCGATTTTTTAACTATTATATCATTTAAATAGTTAATTAGTTTTAGATTATATTAACTATTTACTCTGTAAAGAACAAAACGCATAAGCATCAAGGTGAGATAGATATAAAAGTATTATAAACAATTTCTAATAGAATTCTTGTAAGTTGAATGAAATTTTTAATAAATTATCCATTTAAGCACCCGATTCCATAATTAATATTGTTATAATAATAAATAATTATATTGATTGAAATAATTAAAGGAAATATTAAATAATTAATGGATTATCCGATATTAATCTGTCCGATCTAAAAATACTGATATTTATGTGATTATTATGAATATAAAAGAAGTTTTAACGGCACATGAAAATGAACAACTATTCTTGCTTGGTAATGAAGCCACTGTAAGGGGAGCCCTAGAAGCAGGAGTAGGTTTAGCATCCACCTACCCGGGAACTCCTTCGTCTGAGATTGGAGATGTATTTTCAAAAGTTTCAGCAGATGCAGGAATTTACTTCGAATTTTCAATCAACGAAAAGGTTGCACTTGAGGTTGCAGCAGCAGCAGCAGTTTCAGGAGTAAGATCCTTTACATTCATGAAACATGTTGGTCTTAATGTTGCTTCTGATTCTCTTATGAGCGTAGCATACACGAGCGTTGAAGGAGGTATGGTTATCTTGTCTGCAGATGATCCTTCTATGTTTTCGTCACAGAATGAACAGGACAATCGGCATTACGCAAGGCTAGCTAACATTCCAATGGTTGAACCATCAAATCCACAGGAGATCAAGGATCTCATGAAGTACAGTTTTCAACTCTCTGAAAAATTTAAGCTCCCTGTATTGATGAGAACAACTACAAGGGTTTCCCATATGAGGGGGGTTGTGAACACAGGTGTTTTAGTTGATCCAAATAAAAAAGGTTTCTTCAAACGGGATCCTAAAAGATTTGTACCGGTACCTTCAACAGCAATGGTTATGCACAAGGTATTGATCGAAAAAATGGAAAAGCTGAAGCAGGTGACCAATAATTCTCCTTTGAACAGAGTATTTAATAGAAACGGCAAGATCGGGGTTATAACAAGTGGTGGTGCATTCAACTATGTAATGGATGTGGTAGTTGAGAACCAGCTCAAGGTGAATNNGTCGTAGAGAACCAGCTCAAGGTGAATGTTTTGAAGATATCACTTTCATATCCATTCCCAGATGAGCTTGTTCTTGAATTTATCAAAGACCTTGAAACCGTTGTTGTAATTGAAGAAGTTGATCCTGTAATGGAAATGGAAGTACTTTCAATAATTGGTAAAAACGGAATAAAAACGAATGTTCATGGTAAATTGGACAGTACTCTGCCAATGATTTATGAATACAGTCCTAATATAGTTCTTGATGCAATGGAAAAAGTATTAGGAATCGATTTAAATACACAAGATATCGTAACCGGAGAAATTCCAGTACCGGAGCGTCCACCTACGATGTGTCCTGGTTGTCCACATAGAGCTGCTTATTTCTCAGTTAAAAAGGCAACAGAACTTCTTAAGCTTAAAAATGTTATTTATCCGACTGATATAGGATGTTACACTCTTGGAGTATCACCTCCTTACAACGCTGCAGACTACCTGCTTTCGATGGGTTCTTCAATTGGTACAAGCTGTGGATTTTCAAAAGCAACAAATCAGAGTGTTGTGAGTTTTATAGGTGATTCAACATTTTTCCATGCAGGTATACCCCCGCTTATAAATGCTGTTCATAATAAAAACAAGTTTGTACTTGTTATCCTTGATAACAGAACCACTGCAATGACAGGCGGTCAGCCCCATCCCGGTCTACCTGTAGATGGCATGGGTTTAGAATCTCCTGAAATTTCAATTGAAGAAATTGTACTGGCTGCTGGTGTTAAGTTTTTAAGAACAATAAATCCTTTGAATATTCAGAGGGCACAGGAAACATTTAAAGAAGCACTTGAATTTGATGGGGTAGCCGTAGTTATCTCTAAATATCCATGCATGCTTATTAAAAGGGGTAGGAAGGGAAGTGATGCTTTTCTAGAAGTAAAACAAGATAAGTGTGATGGATGTTCTGTATGTCTTGAAGAACTAGCATGTACAGCTATTTATACCGATGAAGATGGTTCTGTTCGCAT
>PMMY01000244.1:0-2613 GCA_003162655.1 Methanobacterium sp.
TTGCATGCAACGTCCGTACTAAATTTCCTGGTAATGAAAGTATTTTTAGAACTACTTTAAATTTTTGTTGTAGTCTTTAAGAAAGTCATCAAGAGCCATAGTCATTGACGGAGCCTTTGGATTGGGGGCATTTATATCAAGTCTGAGTCCTTCGCTCGCAACAGCACAAGCGGTAGTTGGTCCAAATGCTGCTATCTTAATATCACCCTGCACAAATCCCGGGAAATTTTCTTTAAGAGACTTAATTCCTGAAGGGCTATAGAATACAAGGATGTCGTAATCAAATTCTTTTAAGTTAGAAAAATCGGTACTGATTGTTTTGTATAGAGTTCCGATTGTATATTTTATATCGTTTTTATCAAGCGATTCGGGGATCTCAGCATTGTGTGGTTCAGAGAGAGGGACAAAGAAATTATCGTCCTTGTGCTTGATTATTACATCAATAAGATCCTGAAACTTAGCTTTCCCGTGAAATATTTTCCTTTTTCTGTAGACTATATATTTCTGAAGATAAAATGCAACATTCTCAGTAATACAGAAATACTTCATCGTATCGGGAACAATTGTCCTTAACTCGGCACAAATTCTGAAAAAATGATCAATCCCCGTTTTACTCGTGAAGATTACCGCAGTAAAGTCAAGTATATTGATTTTTTGCTGACGGAAGTCTTTTGAAGAAATACCCTCAACCTGATTAAACGGCTTAAAATCGACTTTCAGATTGTATTTTCTTGCCAGTTCGAAATATGGTGATTTCGGATTAAGCGGTTCTGGCTGCGATACTAAAATCTTCTTTATTTTCAACTCTTTACGGTTTAAGTTCAACTTCAAAGTAACCCAAGCCAATCTAAACAAGACCTGTAAAATATTTTACTACTATCAAAACAGGCAGAATTTCCAGCGCACAAAGGTATAAAATCAAATAGAATATTGAAACACTCCGGTTTATAAAAATTATCAATAGGCGGATAACCCGGATGAGATACATAATGCACATTATAAATATTCCGGATAAAATAAAATCCCGGACCGGAAGGATCTCAGTGTATGTCATCAGTATAATAAAAGCGAAAAGAAATATTGCACCAAACCTGTAAGAAGAATAAATTCCGAGCAGGTATTCCCTGAATACTTCTTGCTGGCCACTTGCAGATCCGGTTATCACACAGACAAGGTGCCTTATTGTAATTGCCCCGCTTACCATTCCTAATACTATTAACCAATTTACTATTCCTCTGGTGCCGTTCGGGATCACGTTATAATAGGCAGCCACGGAATAACCAAAAAGGANNAAATGAGATGAGATTCAGAATTGTCGATTGCCAGTGAAATATCCCGCTAACGTTGCGGGAAGCCGGCTCATTTTTCCCGCGAAACAAAAAAACACGTTCAAAATAGGGCATCATTCTCTTGGAGTTGCTTTTCACTAGCGAGAATAAAAATGTTGCAGCTAACATTATAATGATCATCCAGTCAGGATGAAGAGGATTTGCCGGAATTTCCATGCCCTGTTTGAGATGTTTCATAAGCCATGTGCTCTCTTCTTTCTGATGATTTCTGGCTTTTTCAACTAAAATGAACGGGAATTGTTCATATTTTGCATAATCTAGCCTGAAAACGAAATTATTAAAGTCATGAAATGTAATGTCCGCAATGCTGTTCCTGGGACAAACTGAAGTTGTATCTGAATAATCCGGCAGAATGACAGGACGAACAGTTACTGATCTTTGTCTGAATGAATCTTTTGTCTGATTATATATGACAACACTGGCTGAATCAGGTTTTCCATGTGTGGAGTCTTGACTGGTAACAATTTTATGCGGAATTGTATCCTGTTGTAAATCCGGACAGGAGTTTATCATCATTTTGGCCGATTCAGACTACAAAAGTAATGATAATTACAAGAGATAATTCAAAAAACCAAAGACTGATTCTCAAAAATGATCACTCGGACATCCTGATATTTCAGTAAGGATGTTATTGGCTAACCTGCTTGCGCCGATTCGGAAGAGATTATTATTCAACCATTCAGTACCCAGACAGTGCTTTACAATTTCATAATATTTTATAGCATCTGCCGGAGTAACAATACCCCCTGCAGCTTTAAATCCAACCTTAATCCCGGTTTCAGAATAAAAGTCAGAAATCGCATGACACATAACAAATGCAGTTTCAGGAGTGGCCGAAACCGGTGTTTTTCCGGTTGAAGTTTTTATAAAGTCGGCTCCGGCATCCATGGCAATCATCGATGCCCTGAAAATATTTTCAAAATCACCCAGAAGCCCTGATTCAACAATTACCTTAAGCAATCTGTTTCCAATTGCTCCTTTTATTTCCCTTATTTCATCAGCAACAGCTGCGAAATCATTTCCAAGAAAAGCCCCGACCGGAATAACTATATCTATTTCATCGGCACCGGCTTCAACAGCNNCAGTTTCTCTTTTACAACTGACACGAAATTGGGAAATACACAAATAGCAGCTACATTAGGAATATTTGTAAAACGGCCTGAAAAGCTGTTTACCTTGCCTGTAAAATGTATAATATGACTTTTATTATCAGCTGTATTTAAACTGGTAAGATCTATTAAATTCAAAAGACTCATCAGGAGAT
>PMMY01000244.1:2619-3091 GCA_003162655.1 Methanobacterium sp.
GCATATTATGTTGACCCGGGTGTTGGTTTTTCTGCCCCGGGATTCCATGTGACCAATTTAATCCATTGTTTGGTATAATGCTAATAACTGACCGCATAACTTTATCTTCTGAAATAAATGTGCGACAGGAAGGGGACAAATTGTTATTTCACCCCAAATTTCTCATGACGTGCAAGGGATGCAAAAATTCCGAAAACAGATAATATTGAAAAAACAACAAACCCTGATCTCATGGCAGAAATCAGCCCTGGGTAAGTGGCCGGATTTATGGTTTGCTTTCCGATATATAAAGCAATTAGCATCATAGACNNAACTCATAATTGCATTAGAATTTGGAGATGAGAAAAGACCAAAGCCTATTCCCATCAGAAGAAGTAAAAGTATTATGATATAATTTGGAGTAGTTTCACTTATAAAGCAAAGCAGTATCAGTCCCGATGCAGTAATGCCCATACCTGTCGAAGCTATTGTT
>PMMY01000244.1:3151-4026 GCA_003162655.1 Methanobacterium sp.
CGATAAACAGAAAAGCAACTGCAAAAAGAATAGCTAAAGCAATAAAGGTCCAGCCGGATGAAGATGGAAGTTTCGAAAAGCCGTACATAAACGAGGCAAGTGCAAATCCATATACAACTGAACCTTTCCAGTCAAATTTCTCACCTACAGCCTCAGCCCATTCCATTTTGATTTTCCGTTGAATAAATACCAGCGAGATTATACCAAACGGAACAAGAAATACAAATATGCTTCTCCAGCCAAAATACTGGGTAAGAATTCCTCCTATCACCGGACCGCAGGATAGCCCAAGATATGTTGCTGTTATATTAATTCCTATGGCTCGGCCCCTTTCTCCGGGCTGGAAAACTGAGGNNGTAAAAAGCAGTATACCGAGTGTGAATACCTTTTTTCTGCCAATTATATCACCAAGCCGTCCGAATGGCAAAAGAAAAATTGCCGACGTCAGTATAAAACTGCTGATAACCCAGCTCAGGCTGATTGCATTTGCATGCAGCTCTTTCCCGATGGAGGGTAATGCAAGATTTACAGCAGAAGTAAGAAACGGAGTCAGGAAAGCCGCAAAAGTTGATACAAGAAGCACCGACTTCTTAAACGATTTATCCTCACTTAATTCAGTATTCATAGGTTATCTTTTTATATGAGCCTGAATTACCTCATATTTTTAAACTTTAGGCACTCCAACCNNCGATAATTATTGTCACCGGTCCATCATTAACCAGCTCTACCAGCATCATTGCACCAAATTCACCTGTATAGACCTCTTTGCCTGATAATTCTGAAAGTTTTGTTACAAATTTTTCATACAAAGGAATAGCGATATCCGGGTGTGCTGCACGGATATATGATGGCCTGTTTCCTTTTTTTGTTTTTGC
>PMMY01000251.1 GCA_003162655.1 Methanobacterium sp.
ATTCCAATCATGGTTGTTGAAATTCCAAAAATTAAAAGAATTTTTTGAATGTCATGGCGGTTATTAAGAGATAACAACCCCAGTATGTAAACAGTTGGCAGTACAGCGAAAATGATCATTGCAACCTTTGGGATGTATTGGGCAATAGATATTCCTGTATGGATATTTGAAGGTATATATATCCCTGTATCGCTTATTAATATTCCTAACATTGATTTAAAGATGTGACTGTGGATTATGCTGCTTGTGCTTACAGTAGGAGATGTTGAAACAAAAGTTGTGAATATTGGCACTCCAAATCTAGCTCTTATCCATATTTCAAATATTAAACCTAGGATAAATGTACAGAAAACAAGGATTATGACCAATTTTAGATAATAATTACCAGGTTTGGAGCTAATTCTAGAATTTCTTATATACTCCGAATTATTCATTAACTGACTCAATACGAGCATGCTTCCCATCAAGAAGAAGAATATTATGGCCTTACCTTCTGATGAACCCATTAAAAAGGGATAGGTTAATTGTAATACGATATTATCCAGGGAATTCACTAGTATAATCAATACACTGAACAAGATCAAGCCTATCCCAATTATACTTAAACGATTAATATCCAATGGTTCACCTCTAAATTAATTAAATAAAATTGATTGTACTAACTTTTAATATGGTTCTCTAAGATTTCTCTAAAAAAGAAAAAAAAGTAGAATATAGAGTTTTAACTTTTAAAACCCTCAAACAGTTTTTAAAGCATTTTTAGTCCTTTGGAGATTGCGAATTGTGTCATGAGATTGTTGGGTATGACTACTATGTTTCCTTTGAGGTATTGTTGGAATGCTGCTTGGAATAGTGCTGGAGATTTGGTTGGATCTTTCATTGCTGTTAGTACTGGTTTCATTAGTAGTTCTGATGCGTTTCCTCTGCTCATTGTGCTGGTTTTTTCTTCTGTCATACTTCTTATGAAGTCAATGGATGCATTGGTTCCATTGGTGTAACCTGGAACATTTATGGGTCCGATTGAATTTAAAAGTGCATCTACAGCTTCAGGTGTAACTATTACAACTGCGTCTGTTTTTATTCCAGTGTTGGTTTCTACGATCTCCTGGGAATTTTTCACATCGGAAACTGTGTCTTTATACCATAATGAATCATGCAATAGTAATTTTCCTGTTCCAGCTTCTGGTGGTTCCATTGCAGTTGCAGATCTCATTTGTCCCGGATAAATAGGTGTTAAATTAGTCACACTACCATTAGAAACTCCAATTGCAAAAGCCATATCCACAGCCCCAATACCCGGCCTCTTCTCAGAAGGATCAGCAGTCAATAACAAAATAGTATGATTACCCTTCATAATATTAGTTGAAGCCGGCTGCTCAGCCTGATAAAAAACATAACCAACAGAAATACCAACCAACAACAATATAATAATTAAAACAATTATTTTTTTACTCATTATTCCAACTCGATTCTTTTTTTTTATGGTCTGATTTTTTTTATTTTTTTTTAATTTCAACTAAAACTTGAAAACTTTTTATGTAATTTAAATTTTGAGTCATATAAGTTTTACTTAACGAATAAATATTAAAATATTTTTAGAAAATCCTGAAACCTGCTGTGAGATAAATCCCAAAAGTGAGTATCATCTCAAATGATAACAGAAACATGAAATTTTTCATGCCCACACTCCGAATACTCCCTAATTCGTTCATTGTTTTTATGGAACCATCGTAACATCTTGATTCCATGGCTACAAATGTTTGCTCCCCGCTAATCCATGTTTTAATGAAAAGACTGCTCATTAGCATTCCCATAGACTTATAAGAGTTTTTCATGGTTGAATAACCATTACGGGTTTCTTGTGAATGATACATGTTAATTGCCTCATCAAGAAAAACAAAAATGTATCTGTACATGAGCATTGCTATTTCAATAACTATCTTGGGAATCTTGATATCTTCCAGGATTGCAAATAGTTCTGTCATTGGAGTGGTAAGAGCCAAGAATGCAAGACATGAAAAACCTCCTAAGATCCTTGCAAAAACAAGAAATCCCATGTTAAATCCATCTGCAGTCACTGCAAGATTGAAAATACCTAGTTCAAAAATGTTTAGCCCCACACCAAAGAATATGGCCATATAGACGAAAGTAATAACAGCGAAGATTAGAGGAATTGTAAGAAACTTTAAATAGAATTTAATTGGAATTTTTGCTTTGAATATGATTAAAAATGATAATGATATGAATATGGTAAGAGGTATTATGGGAGATGTTGATATTAGACTGACTATCATGGTTATTAACGCAAATAGTACTTTAAAATATGGATTCATATTTCTAAGTTTATTAGAGTGAGCATATGCATCCAGAGTCAGTTCAAACATTATAAAATCACCAGTTATAGAATATTCATTTTGTTTAATTATTTAATATTTTTGGGTTTATATTTCTTTATTTTTATTTGGAATATCATTTTCTCGTCTTTTTCTTTCCTTCGACTGTCCATTATAGTATCCTAAAACATAACCGACTATTAAAGCCCCAATACCTGCTTGAACTGTAAATAGAAGACTTTCAATTTCTGGACTTGGTGTCCATATTGAATGGAACCATGGTGTGTAACCTGTTGATGATATATAGGCTGGTCCCTGATCATCAGATCCACTAAAAATGCCTTGACTTTCTCCTTTACCATTATAGAGTGCTAATGGAAATATCACGATTGCAACAACAATAATTAACAGGATTATAGGTTTTTTATCTACCATCCAAAACNNCATCCCAAACCACCTCAGCAGTTTTTATCTCTGGTTCTTCGGGCCCTATGATTTTTAAAGTCTTTAATATGTCTGGTCTGAGTTTCATGATGTAATCAAATATTACAACTGTTAAAATACCTTCAGCAATTGCCAATGGCACTTGAGTGTATGCGTATATGGCGATGAATTTAACAAATGCAGATTCAAATGTAGGTATTGGAAATGCCAGTGAGAGTTGAATGGCTGTGGTTATGTATGTTAACCAGTCACCCATTACAGCTGCCAAGAATATTGCTATTGATGTGGACCAACCTATTTTCCTAGCCCCTTTCCAGATTAGCCACGCTGCAAATGGACCTACAATACCCATAGAAAAGTCATTAGCCCCCAATGTAGTTATTCCACCGTGAGCAAGGAGTAAAGCCTGAAAAACAAGCACTATAGCTGCTAAAACACTTACAGCTGCCGGTCCAAATAATACTGCTCCTAAACCAGTACCTGTAGGATGTGAAGAACTTCCTGTAACTGAAGGCATTTTTAAAGATGATAATATGAATATAAACGCTCCTGAAACAGCTAACAAGGGTTTTGATTCAGGATGCTCATCTGTTACCTTTTTAATTTCTATAACACCATAAGCAATAACTGGTAATGCCATTAAATACCAAAAAAGGCACCATTGCCATGGTAAAAACCCTTCAGCATGCATTTTAGATAGTTCCCCCATTTTATATATTTTATAAACTTAAATTAAGTTTATTTCTTATCAAGTAAACTTGAATATTTTAATATATAAGGTTTACGATTAAAATGTGTTTAAAAACTGTTTTAGATAGAGAAAAAATATTTAAAATAATTCAAACTGCAATTTAGTAATACAAAAATAGATAATTCACTCATTAGCATCGATCTTATGAATTATCATTCCATTAAATCATATACATAAAAATGGGTAATAAAGAAATAGAAAAAAAAGGAAATATAAATAAAATCTACTGATTAGATAGTGGTTCTTGAAGAACGAAGGAGNNTGAAGATAATAGATTTTCATGATATATCATATTCGTATTTAAAATTAAGTTTTAAAATATTTTAATTATCATATAAAATTCTAAACTTTATCTATCAGTAATTCAAAGAATTAACTAGTTATATCTAAAAAAAATTTGAAAATAAAAAAAAGAATAATTGATTAAGCTAGTTCTTTAACTGCCAGCTCAATATCCGAAGCATTTACGGTTTTTCTTCCAGCGTGTTTAGCAAGTTTAACCGCTTGTCTGGATACATCTTCAG
>PMMY01000159.1 GCA_003162655.1 Methanobacterium sp.
GAAAACTAAAGGATAAAACAAATCTCACTCGGTTGAGGAGGGAATAGATGATTATTGTTACGGCCATGATGAATGTAAAACCTGGAAAAAAAGATGCTTTTATTTTAGAGGCTAAAGATTTAGTTGCCGTGACTAGACAGGAAACAGGTTGTATTAGCTATGATCTGTTAGCCAGCACCGAAGAGGAGGATCTTTTAATTATGTTAGAGAAATGGGAAGATATTGATTCTTTAAATAAACACATGGAAACCGATCATTTCAAAAAATTTGGAGAGATTATAGAACGCTTTTTAACAAAAGAAATAGAAATTAAATCTTATTCCGCTGATATTGTATAAATACTAAAGAAAATTAACCACATTCTCAAATTTACCCAAATNNGGAATATTCTCAAATTTACCTAAATTATTCTTAATTAATTTTTCTAGGTGTTTTTTATACTTGATATTTACTCCCGCTTATTAATGGGGTTTAATCTATCCCTACAATATTATCTTGTCATTGGAAAACTTTAATTTCATGAAATATGAATAAAGGAGAGGAAAACATGGATGAAATGGAAAGGAGGAATATTATAAAGTATTAGAAAAATTAACACCAGAAGAACTGTCAGATGCAAAGTCAATAGTTGAGAAATCAAATTGAAATTGGGGATTTATTATAAGAGATTACAATAGACGTTATTAAAAATAATGGATACGACGAAAAGTGCTAGTAATGGCAAGAGCCTATACACTGAAACAAATGATATTAATAGTTGAAGATCGTGGAGAATTAGGTGATGAAACACCTAAAAGTCTGGTAGAAAATACTTTAGTTCCTTTTATTGTGGGGGAATAAATTTTTATTAAATTAAATGAGGATAATGATGAGTTCTAAAAATAGTATTTTAAACAATAATCTCAGGAGAAATAAGGACAGTATCACTGAAGATTTTTTATTATATTTTGCATACGGTTCCAATATGGATAAAAAACGATTATTTTCTCGTATAGGTTCTACAGTTAAATGGGATAATGGGATGGTTTCTAGTAAAAAATTATCTTTCAATAAACTAGGTCAAGATGGTTCTGGTAAGGCCAATTTAATAGATCAAGAAGATGAAAAGGCCTATGGAGTAATATATCAGGTTAATGAAGCTGATCTGATTAAATTAGATAGATTTGAAGTTGGATATGAACGTAAAACATTAGAAATTCAATCAGACAATAATGGATATGTGAAGGCCATATCATATTTAGCTAACAANNGTTCGATTTTATAGTCCCAAATAAAGATTATATGAACTACATTGTTTTGGGTGCTGAAGAGAATGGTCTAAAGCAAAATTATATTGATTATCTTAAGAGCATCCCAACAATAGATTAACGAATTATCGTATTTATTATTGATTTTAAAACTCAAATTTTTAATTTTAAAGTTTCTTGAAATTTCTAAGTATTTAATTTTATTTAGTTTTTATGAATGCTTCTAAAGTTGTCTGTACTTCAAAATCCAATAATCCATCACTATCAGAGTCTAATGACCTAATCTGAGGATCTAAAAACTTTATAGCATGAAGGGTGTATTCACCTGACTCTTGTTCATCATTTTTTTTATACACATTGAACGATTCCATTCTTATCACCTAATAATAAGGTGATCTTTATAATATGTTACGATAATCCAAGAGAGAGCATTTGAAAAGTAATAAACTATATTTTTTTTATTAAATGAATGAATAAAAAAAATTTTTCTAAAATTAAAACAATGGAAAAAAGCTATTACGAGCGATATTGCCTATTTATTGTTAGATCTTCATTTAAAAATGGATAATATGGGATAATGAAAAAAGAAATGTTTTACAACAATTATTTATATTATCTCTAAATTTACTCGTATACTTTAAATTATTTTTCAGGATGTATATGAATACTTATTCCGTTAATAAATTGAATTGATTCTAAAACCATTTTTTCAACTTGATTAGTAATTTGATAAGCATCTTCTACAGGCATCTTTTTATCAAGACAAATATCCATTTCTGCATAATAATACGGCCCTACAGGGTTTATTTTAATATTATCTACAGATTTAACCTCTTTTATATATAATACTACTTTATTTATCCTATCTTCCAAATTTGGCGGAACTTTTCCCATGATACTATTGAAATTTTCTCTACCCATTTCAAGTGCTGTTTTCACAATTAATAAACCAATAATAACTGCCAAAATAGGGTCTAATATGGGGTATCCTAACTGTGAACCTACTACTCCACCAGCAACTGCAGCACATGCTAATACNNGTGCTACAAGGGCCATAAGGGCTGCAATCCACCCTGGAGGTGCTAATGAATTTAACATTATAAATTTAGTGTACGCATCTAAAAATATTTGATAAGCAACATAAAGCAATATCAAAGCAATAAATAACCCAACGATTGGTTCGATCCGCCCATGTCCATAGGGATGATCCTTATCGGCGGGTTTTAAACCAATGCGAAATGCTATTAATCCGATTAAACTACTTATAATATCTGCAAAATTATCCGCAGCCTCAGCTACAAGTGCTGTGCTGCCTGCTGCTAATCCAATTATGGCATTTAGGATAGTTAAAATAATGTTCCCAGCAATCCCTATTTTGGCTGCTCTGTTACCATCATCTTTCCTATTATTATAATCCATATTCATTTATATTCCACTTGGACTTTAATTAACATTATCATTTTTACAACAAGTCTTTTACTTCAATTAATCACTTATTGCTTTCTTAATAGCAATGGATTATTTAAATTAGACATATTCAATTGACTTTGAATCTGTTAATATTATATGATTTATTAGTTATATAATATAACTGATAACGTATGAACTGTTTAATATAGAAATGTTTATACGTAAATAGTTATATAATATAACTATGGGAAGATCGAATAGAATTAAATAAAAAAAATATTTTAACCCATAAAAAATAGGTGATAAAATGTGTGATGAAGGTAAAGAAGGACATAAAGAATTTGGAGATAAAATGCATGGTGAAAAATGGGGACCTCACGGAGAGAAATGGGGACATGCACATCCTGAAATGAAAAAAATGATGATGAAGAAGATCTTCATGAAAAAAATAATGGAACACCTTTCTGAAGATGATAAGAAGAAACTTCTAGTTAAAAAATTAGAAATAAAGATATCTACAGCAGAACAGAAAGTTGAACTGATGAAAGAAAAAAAGAAACTTATAGCTGCAAAAATGGATATAAAAACATCCGAAGCAGAACAAAAGATTGAACTACTTAAAACAGTTCGAGATATGCTAAAATAATAAATTTAGCAATCTTTATAAGATAGACCCTATCAGAACTAATAAATTGCTATAAATTTATTAGTCCTTTAAACTCTTTTTTTAGTTGATATATTCANNTTAAAAGACCTATAAACACTTTTAAGACTAAAAATTTCAATATTATACAACTATTACTAATCTAAATTTAACTAAAATTAAATTATATCCTTTTCATAAGTTATTATACATGAATATTCTATTATTGTTATAAAAATATCTTAATTGGTGAATTAATATGGACGAGGAAAACTTGAATAAAATGGTGGATGATTTGTATCTGTTTTTTCCATTATTTAGAAAAAAACTTTTCAAACATAAAAAAAATTTAAAACAAAAGCAAATGCCCCATTCCTACTACCATATATTAAAAGTCCTGAACAAACACCGCGAACTACCTATGTCTGAAATCGGAAGGAGAATTTACATATCAAAATCAAATATGACCTCTTTAATTGATAAACTTGTTAATGATGGATTAGCAGAACGATTACCTGATAAAAATGACCGAAGAATAATCAACATAGCCCCTACCAATAAAGGAAAGGATCTCTTAAGGAATTGGAGAAAACATTCAAATACCGAAATAAAAATCAACTTGTCCACGCTATCAGATGAAGATCTAGAAAAATTTAGGGACTCAATTAATAACATCAAAGATGTTCTCGAAAAAATAGGGGATAATTAATAAAAGNNCTTTTTGAAATATACTTGATAAGAAAGTAATAAAAAAATTCAGAAATAAGGTCTGTTTACTTATAATAATTCATTTATTTTTTAATTAAGATTTTTCAGGGACTAATAAGAAATTTTTCATTACATCTATTTCATCACTCTTGGATAGATAATACAAATTTAACATGGAGATTAGTTTAAATATTAACTCTTCACGATGTTTAATTTCTTTGGGTTTTAATCCCTCTAAGCATGTTAAATCACAGATCAGAATTTTAATTGTTTTAATATTATATTCATTTAAAAATAATTGATTATCCAATAGGTCTGTTGTTTTATCACCAAGAAAATTATCAATTCTCTTGAATGTTTCAGGAACATTCACATTGTATTTATTATAAATATTTGGATTCATTAAATCCCTCCATTATGGATAATAAATTTATTATATTTTATAAATCTCATAAATAATTTATCTCGCTAAATAAAATTGGATTAATTTTTTAAGTTAATAAAATGTTTTATTTTAAAATCGTATCATTTATTATATTTAAATAGATAATAATGACAAATATCTTTTTATACCAGCCAACAAGACCTATTTTGTGATATGGTTCACAAAATTTCCTATTTTCGTTAAATATATCAGTAATCATGACCAAATTAATGATATGGGATAAAATGATAAAGCTCATTGATACAAAAATTAACAAGATCAATAAAACTACTTATATATCGCTAAAATTTAAGGATACCCATCTTGGTAAAGATCAATATAAGTTTTTAAAAGAACGATTAAAAATGTTTAAATCTTATATAAATAGTGAATACTCTCTAGAATCTCAAACACAATACAATGAATCCTCAGAACTATTATTAATAGNNGTTATTAATAGGAATCACTATTATAATCCCAGATCATATCATGCCAAAAGATCCAGAGAAATCAACCGAAACAATTATGGACCCAATAATAATATTTCAAAAATTCTACGAAGCACAAAACACAATATTCAAGCAAAAGCATAAAAATATTTAGTTTTTAGCTTAAATGGGATGGTACCTATCTGTCCATAATTTAGACAGAATAAATACATTTCTTTAGAAAGTTGTTTATCTTTAATGAATTATGTTTTATCGAATAGAAATGAAGGATTAATGTATAATATCTAATTTGCATACAATATTATGACTTAAAAAATTAAGATCAATATTATGTTTATTGAAATAAATGATTTAAAATAACAAATTAAAGAAGGATCATTTTATGACAAAAGCCGCTGCTAAAACAAGCGCAGATCCAATATCTATAGTTGCCATGGAACAATCTTTTCCCAAGGATCAACGTATCGTTGTTGATGATTTAGCCCTACAAATATTACCATTAAGTGTAAGATAGTTTCCATGGTAATGGGGATTGGATTTATTAGAGACTGGTTAATCAATTATACCGAAAAAATCACTCCTGGTATTTGGGGAGGTATACTATGCAGAAAACGGTATATAAATGATAAGTTGAATGATATGAGCGATCAAATTGATGGGGTGGTGAATCTAGGTGCAGGACTTGATACCAGAGTTTATAAACTTAATTTGATATCAAAATTACCTATTTGGGAGCTAGATCAAGATGTAATAATTAATTCCAAACAAACCCGTTTAACTAAGATATTTGGTTCTTTTCCAGAAAATGTACATACTATTGGAATTGATTTTGATCACGAAGATGTAGGCAAAGTACTTGAAAAAGATGGTTATTCAATCGATAAGAAGATTTTTTTTATATGGGAAGCCGTAACTCAATATTTAGAGGAAAAAAGTGTTAGAATAATATTTGATTTCCTTTCTCATGCCAATAATAGTAGTAAAATTGTTTTTACTTATATACGCAAGGATTTTCTTGATGGTAATAACATGTATGGTATGGAGGAGATCTACAAAAGATTTGTGGAAACTGGGACGTGGAAATTCGGGATGGATCCAGAGTCATGGCCACAATTTCTTGAAGAATATGGATGGAAAATAATTGAAGACGTTGGTGGCGAAGATCTGGAAGAGAGATATGTGAAACCTACTGGTCGAATATTTGTCTCAACAGCCATTGAGAGGTTGATCTTTGCCGAGAAAATTTAATCCTCATTTTCTTTCAAATTCCAGTTAACCTCTCCACAGTTACATTTAACTGCTTCTGGTCTTGGGCCGTTTATAACCAAATGTAAAAGAGTACCACATTTGTTGCACTGGAAAATTGAAAAAAGGTCACGGAAAATGTCAATCACCGGTTTAAAGTCTTGCGGTGTGAAATCAGCCCACTGATTGTAATGTAATGCTGGGTTTACTGCCCATCTTTCCATATTTAAACGTGTAAATACATTCCTTGAAAATTCGTCAATTTCTTTCAACCTTTCCAGTTCATCAGTATTTCCCCAGGAATTCGCAGCTTCTTTAGCATGTTTCAGTTCGCTTCTATATTCCGCCATAGCTCCACTTAAAAGATCCCCCAACTCGTACTGACCACTTAGATTGAACCTCACAGGTGCATGTAGAGCAGAACAAACTTGACTGAAATATTCTTCAGAACCTCTTCTGAGCTTGGCTGCAGCTGATGGAATATCATTTCTCTCAAGATCATCATCAATTTCATCCCAGATATCACCTGAGATATTAACAGATGGACCATTTTCAATGGTCCAGTTAGAGAATTCTATCCTATTTCTAGCTTTAATAACACCCTCAGATTGTAGTTGTCTTGCCCATGTCTGGTCGTGTGTGGTTATAAAGAATTGTCTTCCCTTAAAGAAATTTGCTAGGAGCTTGCAGATCTCCCTTCTGTGTGGTGCATCAACACTCATCATCACATCATCCAGTATTATTAAATCAATAAATCCTTGTGTGAGTCTTTCAGCGAGTGCAAGATACAGACAAATACCCATACTGTCCTGGTGTCCTTCACTGTGGAGTGCATTTGGCGAATTTACTCCCCTACCATGAAAATCGACCTTAAAGTCCACACCTGCACCTTCCGACATTATTATAGCTTTAAACTCCCTTTCATCATCTAAATGCAGTTCTCTGTAAAGTTCAACAAAACGATCCTTGATCTCAGAATATAATCTGTTTAAAATTTTGTCTCTGGACTCTAAAAACGTATTATAAATAATTTCACTCTTCTTGTATGATTCAAATGATTTTGTACAATCAATAATTGATATTTCATAGTTTTTCAGATTCTCCTCAATCCTTGTTAGATTATCCCAGGCTGTCTGCTCTTCTGAAGGCTCAGGAGATTTTTCAATGGCAACTGAACAAATATTATCTAAAATAACATCTAAATTATTTGGTGCAAAGAGAACTTCAACCATTTCCTCACTAAATCTGGGATCAGGGTAATTTTCATCCTCTAGAACTGATAATAATATATCCAGCTCATTAGTCCATGNNAGTCCAGGACTTAAGTGCCCTTACATTTTTTTCTAATTCTAATATTTCAGCTGATTTTATTATTTCATTCAAACTTGCAAGGGTGTGATTAACTTCGAGGATTAATTCATCTGTTAATTCATTCAATCTATCCAGGTTTTGAGCAGATTCTTTAAAGATTTCTATCTTATGTTTTAAATGTTCTTTAAGATTTCCGGTTTCCCATGGAGTATCACACAGTGGACAGCTACTTTCAGGACCTAATAAATCCAGACCTAATCTCGTGAGTTTGAGATGATCAAGAGCATCTTCCATTCTGTGGTCAGAAGATATTTTAGCTTTCAATTCACGTAATTCAAGGTCGATATTAGATAAACTCTCTTTATTTTTATCTGAATTTATTTCATGCACTTTTTTCAGGTCAATTTTAAGTAATTGAATATTAACGGTGATATCTCGGGATAATGCTTGAGCTTCGATTCCTTCTTTAATGGAGTTTGATTTAAGATCTTGTAGGGGATTACCATCTAAAACATTTCTGTTGATATTTACAAAATCAAGTATTTTCTCTTCATCGTAGTTGGTAATTCCAATATTAGAATTGATTGCTGCAGATATGGTGTTCAGGGAACTTTTTGCTCCTATATAATTATTTTTCAGCGTATTTTTCACTTTTACAAGTGTATTGCGTGTTTTTTCTACATCGGTTATCTTGAGAAGAGTTTGTATCTGTTTACCACGTGTACCTGAATCAGCTGTAACGTAGTTAAGTATCTCACGCCTGGTTAGAACATGCTGACCTCTACTTGCAAGTTCTATAACCGGATTAATCAGATCCCTTATTGAATTTTCACATATCAATCTATTGGGATGATCAAGGGAACGTTTTATTTCTACAGGTTCTTCTAAACCATGGATCTTAACATTAGCTTTTATCCATGCATCTTTGACTGAATAATCAACATGGGGGCCGTGTTTTTTTAATGTGATATCTTTGGTCCCTTTACCTTTCATCCGGGATATTTGTCCTGTTAAAAGAAAATCCAGAGCATCCACAACAGCACTTTTACCAGAGCCATTAGGACCGTATATAAGGAAATTTTCTCCCCGGGGCGCAATTGTAAGGTCTCTAATCCCCCTGAAATTATGAATCTCGAGCTCAAGAAGTTTCATAATCAACACCTAATCCTCTAAAAGATCAATAATGTCGTTAGAGTTTATCATCTCATCTCTTAACATGGATTCAATTTTTTCAATTGTTTCTTTGTTAAAATCAGGATTATCCTTAAGTTTTGATATTGTTTCTTCCCAAACATCCTCTAAAACAGTTTTTGGAACCTTTAAAATTTCTTCTATAATATAACCCCCATTATATTTAGAAATAACATTAAATGAATCCATTTCTTACTCTGATTATGATGTACTTTTCTAATAAATCTAATCATTAATTGTCTCGATAATTTTTATTACCTCATAGAAAATAATAAAACAACTATTATAGTTTTTTTCATATAGATTAATTCAAAATCAAGAATCATAAATAAATATATCCAAAATTAANNAAGAAGGGATATAATTTAGATGAATTTCGTTTCATTAATTTCATTACTTACAATCTACAAATATATTATTGTAACATTTTTAAGGGGTTCAATCATGGATTTTGAATATTTGAAATCTGATACAAAAAGAATTGAAAAGAAATTAGAAGAATTAAACAAGAAATATGATGACATTGAACGTCAAAAAGAACTCGATAGGCTTGAGGAAAGATGTAAAGAGATTAATGCTAGTACAAGTGATAATGATTTGAAGGCTAAAATTTGGGGCGAGATCTACAAGGATGTTTTTGAGCTTGAAAAGAAAACAAAACCTAAAAATGAATCTAAAAAGAAGAAGAAGTCAGATAAATAAATGGCTTAGAGATTATCTTGGGTTGATTT
>PMMY01000176.1 GCA_003162655.1 Methanobacterium sp.
ATGGTTGCAAGTTCTATATCCTTTTTGATCTTAATATTTCCCTTTTTCCCGACTGTAGCTGTGAAAAGGTATTCATCTTCAACTAATATATCAAATGGTGTGCCCTCAGCATCCTTTCGGAAGTTGAGAACCACGTAGTTTCCTGAGAGTTCAGTGTCCACAGGGAACATATCATCAATCTCTTTAGTTTCAAGGGCTTCAACACCTATACTTACGCCTATTTTCTTTTCGACTTCATCTATAGTCTTTCCCTTCTTACCTATGAGCTT
This sequence comes from Methanobacterium sp., assembly GCA_003162655.1. GTDB lineage: Archaea > Methanobacteriota > Methanobacteria > Methanobacteriales > Methanobacteriaceae > Methanobacterium_B. Next base: position 270 of record PMMY01000176.1, read on the forward strand.
AGCAATATTCTTTTCATCTATATAGACAGTAGCACGTTTATCAGATTTCATATCCACTTCTACTATTGCATCGGGTATCCTACTACGGATCTCCTTGATTATTTCTCTTTCAGCAATTTTCTGTATGGGGGTCTTTTTATACTCGGTTACACCAACATCCATTACAATTGTTTGTTCTCCGTAAGTGTATACCTCATGGGCCAGATCTCCAGTTTCAAAGTCCCTGATTTCTATCACAGGTCTTGAAAGATCTGCTTCAACCATGCCTGTTGGAACCTTTACTGTTAGTTTAACATCAAAGATTGCGGCAACTTGGCCATCGTTAATGAATATGGTTGTGTCGACTATAGATGGGATCATTCCAAGCTCAACCCTTCCAATTATTCTTTGTATGGCATCTATGGGTCTTGTTGCATGAACAACACCTATCATACCCACTCCTGCGAGTCTCATGTCTGCAAATATCCGGAAATCCTTTGTTTTACGCAGTTCATCGTATATGGTATAATCTGGCCGGACTAAAAGAAGTATATCTGCTGTTTTACTCATGTCCTTCTCTAAAGGTGCATACTGGGTTATTTCATCACCTACTTGAAGGTCACGTGGTGATTCCATTGTTTTGACTATTGCCCCTATATCTTTACTATAGAATTCTGCTACTGCTTGAGCAAATGTTGTTTTACCAGCTCCTGGAGGTCCGGCTATTAATACGCCCTTAGCACTGTTTTTAAACCTGTCTACCAGTTTCTCTGGAAGTTTGTAATCTTCTATAGATACCTTAGTTATAGGTCTTACAACTGTAATTTCTACCCCATCTGAGAATGGTGGTCTAGCAATGGATATTCTGTATTCTCTGAATTGAACAACAGTTGCACCCTCTCTTTCTATTTCTATAAAACTTTTAAAATCACTTTTTGCCATTTCAGTAATTTCTCTGGCCATTTTTTCAAGTTCCCCACGTTTAAGTGGTTTTGGACCTATTTTGACCAACTTTATATTTCCAGGGGTTCCTTTTTTTGCCATTGGCACGACATTTTCTTTCAAGTGAATGGACATGGTTTCATTATCGAAATACTTGGCTATAATGAGTTCTTTGTATTGAATCATTTCTGGTTTCAAGTAAATTGCTTCTAGTCCCTGTGCCTCTGCAACTTCCCTCTGTACTCTGTCACTGGTGATTAGTACTGCTTGGTTGTCCCCTGCAGTGTCCCTTATCATGGCATCTATTTCACCACCCTTTGCAAGGGATATTTCGTCAGGTGTGGGTCTTCTTCCAACGTATGAAAGTTTTATTTTACCATCACTGCAAAGTTTTTGTAGCTCTTTAAGTTCTCCCAATCCGTTAAAACCAGTTTCTCTCCCTTTATTGGCTTGATTTTCAAGTTCGGAGATAACTGCTTTTGGGATTATTACCTCACATCCATGATAATCTTTACTAAGTACTAATTTGGTTATTCTACCATCAACTATTACACTAGTATCTGGAACGATTTTCATCATTTATCTCCGTAAACATTTTCTGGCTCAAATACCTTTTCTTTAATCAGCTCTAAATTTCCACTGTCTTCTTGAATTTTTCTGAAAAAACAGGAGTAATATCCTTCATGGCATGCTCCACCATTTTGTTTGACCTTCAATAGAATAGCATCCTCATCACAGTCTATTAATACTTCATGAACTTCTTGTGTGTGGCCTGAGCTTTCACCTTTCAACCAAAGCTTGTTTCGTGAGGTGCTCCAGTAGTGGGCTTTCCCGGTTTCAATGGTTTTCATAAGGGCTTCTTTGTTCATATAAGCAACCATTAAAACTTCAGAACTTTTATAATCCTGTGATATTGCTATTATAAGTTGTTCGCCCCCTATTTCATGTCGGAAATTAAGATCTAGAGCTTTTTTTTCCATCTAATCCTCCCCAAATATATATATATATATATTGTTATCGCCCATTTTTAATTTCCTAATTTATGTTTCAGAGAATCAACAATGTTTTCTATTTCGACTTTTTCCTGTTCTCCTGTTAACATGTCCTTGACAGTGACGTTACCTTCTTCAATGTCCATTGCACCTACAAGAACCACNNTTGATTCCTATGGTGTCAGCATAGGACAAGATTTTCTTAAGTTTTTTCCCTACCAGATCCACATCTGTGGAGATACCATTTTTTCGTAATTTCTGGGCTATGTCGAAAGCTTTTAGTTTTAAATCACTTTTAATTGGTGCAACAAACACATCCACTGATGATTTGGTTTCAATTGATTTTTCCTGTTTTTTAAGGGCATCCACAACCCTGTCAAATCCGAATGCGAACCCTGTGGATTCTACATTTTCTCCACCAAATACCTCTATTAAATTATAGGTTCCTCCACCACTTATCTGTTTTTGTGCACCTAGACCGTGTACATAAATTTCAAATACAGTTCCAGTGTAGTAATCCAGTCCCCGGGCGATACCAAGATTGACAACGTAATTTGTAGAACCAAAGGCTTCAAGGGATTCAAGAAGTTTTTCAAGCTCGAATAAAGCATTACACGCATGTTCACTGCAGTTAATCAGGGTTTCAACATCCTTCACAATTGAACGGTTGCCTTTCATTTTTATGAGTTTTAACAATAATTCCATTGAATTATCGTCCACATCGATATTTTCGAGTAAACTTATAAGTTCTTCAACATCACCCTTGTCAATTACACCCATAACCTGGTCTTGTAGGTTGCCTTGGATATTTGCATCTTTCAAGATGTTTCTTAGAATTCCCAAGTTTCCGATGTGTATCTCAAAATCGTCTAGTCCCAGTTCCTCCAGACAATGAGCTGCCATGCTTATTATCTCAGCTTCGGATCCTGGTGATTTTCCCCCTATTAATTCGCATCCGAATTGCCAAAATTGTCTCCATCTCCCTGCTTGAGGCCGTTCGTATCTGAAACAACTCCCAAAATAATACATTTTAACAGGTTTAGGGGT
>PMMY01000005.1 GCA_003162655.1 Methanobacterium sp.
GAAAAAAACTGACCGCATTAAGTGAAACTGGGGAAAGAAGAGGAATGAAAGACTGGTGGTCTGCAGTTCTTTTACCTGTAGTTAGTAAATACCCCGTTGGCTATGTCCTGACCTGGAGAGACACTTTCAATTCAAAGTATTCGGTTTCAGGAAATCCGGCTCAGTCATTTCCTGAGGATTTTAAAAACTTTTTTAATTCTCCGAGAACTTTGTTTCTAAAAGATGTTCAAAAAGAAAGCATCTACAAGATAAAATAACTTCAGATTAAGAGCATTCAGGTAATCATTCTTTAATCACCTTAATAGATTTTCTGAAATCTGAATTATACACCTCTATTATATAGACACCCTGATCCAGAGTACTTATATTAATACTTGTCTGGTATCTGCATTTTGGCAAATCTCTGATTTTCTTGCCCATTGTGTTGAATATTTGAACATTATAGAATGAATCAGTACTTAGTGCTACTTCGAATTCATTATTCGTAATTGTGGGCCATACGAAAACTTCAGGATCCCCCTTAAAGCTTGCTCTTTTCACATAAACATATATCGAATCACTTGTTTCGATTCCACAGGTTCCGGTAACAGTAGTTCTATATATCCCGGTATTCGAGGCATTCATCTGCGAAAGCAATAAGAGCGAAGAATTACTATTCGCAATTGCCATACCGTTCTTTTGCCACTGATATACCAGATCATGACCATCAGCATTAACCTGAAGCGTAACATCATTGCCAAATGGGACCTCAACATTTGGTGAAATAAAGGTAATCTTCGTCACAGGATATACAGTAAGTTTAATATTCCCAGATACATCTGTACCGCACGACCCGGATATTTCACAGCTGTAATCTCCTGAATCATTAATTGTTGCTGATGAGATATTTATTTTTGAGGAGGACCCAGTTTGTATAACCTGACCATTTTTTGACCATTTGTATATCAAATTATATCCCAGAACATTTACATTAAGGCTCACATGTTGTCCTGCACAAATAACTGTGTCTGCAGACTGACTTAATAGTTTGGTATGTGGAGCAACTTTTACAGAAAGCCTGTACCAGTCTGAGATTTTATTATTGATGGTTGCACTCAGAATTATAGTTACATTTCCCGTAAAAGAAGTATTCCACAACACAGTTGTATTTCTGCCACTGCCATTAATTGTTCCTGCACTCACTGGCAATAATGACCATTGGTATTTGGAAGCACCTGGAATGGGTATTATTGAATACTGGCTTGAAGCAGTACCCTTACAAACTATTGAATCGCCCTTCGGCAGAAAACCTGTATTTTTCAGAATCCAGTCGTCAAAATCAGAAACCCTGGAATAGGCTCCGTAAGTATTACAACTAGGGCTGCCCCAACTCACTAATCCTGCCAGCCGGTATTCACCTGATACAGGCACTACCAAAGGTCCTCCGCTATCGCCGTTACATGCATCTTTGTTACCATTAAGATAACCAGCCATAAGGTCAGTTGCAGTGATTTTAGTACCCCAGACTGATGCGGCCTGTGCATTAGAGATAATCGGTAATTGTACTTTCTGAAGAGCAGTNNAATACTCCGGGTGTAATAGCCCCGGCAGTAACATCAATTGCTGTTACAATATTAATAGGTGTTGCATTTGTGAAATTTATTGTGTCTTTTAATCTTAGAAGTGCAATATCATTTAAGAGTGTCTGATCGTTATAACCCTCATTCACAATGTCGGCACTTACCTGATAAATTTTACCATCCAGCGTATTGGAAGGATTGTTTGCACCTACCTTCACAGACATGCTCGAAGCGGGAATCGCTGCACCAAAATCGTCTTTTGTACAATAAGCCGCTGTAAGAATCCAATTCCCATTAATTATTGAACCACCACACCTGAAATTTCCTGAAATGAAATACACCTGCCATGGAAAATCCGAGATAAGAGCATTTGTACCTCCCGCAATTTTTGCATTTAAAGCTTTTACCCCTGTAAAAAAAGGGAAAAGATGATCACCAAGTCCAATTCCGGTTTTAATCAGCAGGATAGGTTCACCATTAAGTATTAGTGAATATAAACTTGTATCACGGTAATTAATCTCAGTAACCGAGACTCTTAAAAANNTGATCATCAAGAATCTGCCAATCAGACAGACCTGTATTCTTTATCTGTATTAACTGAACGGTTGCCTTCTGGGCCAGTAGAGAGAATGAGATCAGATACAAAAGAGAAACAAGTAAAAACTTTTTCATATTAAACAATAATCTATTTCTGGAGATAATCTGATACAAATTCTATGTGTAACCCTATTTCAGGTTTCTTGAACACTTTGATATAAACTTATAATGTAAAACAGACAATCAACAAAGATGTTTTATTCCCTTCTCNNCGATGACCTGAAGGGCTAACAGTCTGTCAAATGTTATCTGATCCCCGTATCTATATTTATAAAGAGTTTTGTAGTATCCTTTGAATTGATTGAAACACTTGCCGGCAGATTACTACCCCCGATAATATTTTGAGGTTTTTCAAGGATTACAAGGTAATTCCCGGCTGGAATTTCACTGGTGTAGGAGCCATTAAGAGAGGGAATTAACTGTGCTATTTTATTCTTGCCATCAGAGGAATAGACACTTACGGGATAAGCTTTATAAGTTTCCGCAGTTGGAAGACATCCGGGATCAGGAGGAATTTTCTCAACCGGACAGATTGGTCCGATGGTAATAATTCCGGCAAGATATCCATG
>PMMY01000146.1:0-2533 GCA_003162655.1 Methanobacterium sp.
TTAACTTATTTTATTAAATTGATGATTGTTTCAGAAAATTTTTTAATCTTTTTTTATATCCATTTTAATGAGATTTGCATTAGAAAATCATTTATCCATAAAAAGATATATTATTCTATGGTGATTTTAGATGGTTTATTGTCATGAATGTGGAACAAAAAATGATGATGATGCAGAATACTGTTCTAAATGTGGTTCATCACTAAAAGGAAATGGAGATGACCCAGATGAAAGACATAGATATCGTCGGGACTACAGGTATCGTCAAAGAAATGAATGTTTCGGACTTCCATACGGCGGTTTAATTGTTGGAATTATATTTGGTGTTCTTTTAATCCTATTTGGAATATCCTCAATTTATGGATTTGCTTTAATGAGNNACATACTTCGTAATGTTTTTTTTCAGAACTCGCAATTCTACCAAGAATCCAAATAAATACCAGCACCATAAAAAAAAGCTGTATAAATATGCTGCTATTTAATTCAATTATGCCTATCAGTATCATGAATGAACCAAGGACTAGGATCATATTAAAAAGGAATTTTGCAAAGTTAAAATTTATATCTAATAGTAAATCCTGCAATAAATAAACTAATACACTTGTAAAACCTATAAAAAATATTAATCTGCCATCATTACCATCAGAAATTCCATAAAAATAGTAGATAATAGTTCCAATAACTGCTATTAATGCACCAATAAACAGACCACTGCAGCCTGCACAATATTTTTTCCNNTATTTCCAAAATTAGAACTTTTTTCTATTCTATTAGATTTATGATCGGTTTTTTGATATTGTTTAAGACTTAAAAATGCAGCACACCTTGAGGGTGAAACAGCAGCGACCATCCCCAGTATACAAATAAGAATAAAAACAGACAATATTATCTGTCTCTGGAAATAATATAAGATTTTAGGATTTGGGGCATAGAAAATCAGTAGTGCAAATAATAAAAGTCCAAATATGCTTATCAATGAATAATAAAGGTTTTCAATGTAAATTTTTTTATGTTCGGTGGTCAATAAAGATCCCTCATGTACTGGAGCAGGCCTTGACTGGCCATATAACGGTAAGTTTTCCTCTTAAACACATTTTTGGAGAACACACCAGTTATCCTTCTTTTAATGCTTCCGTAGAAATCCCTGTAACATAGGTAAAGTTCCTCCTGAACTTCTGGTACAGTTAGATGTTCGGTTGGCATAACTGCATGTGCCATGTCATAATTGGCCCAGTTATCCTCTTCCAGCCAGCCTTTCTCTCTGGCTGTTTTATAGAGATCTGTACCTGGGAAAGGCGTTAACACCATGAAAATGGCCAGATCAGGATCCACGTTGTTTACAAAATCGCGTAACTGTTGTATTGAATTATGGGAATCACTTCTGTCACCCATTATCAAAGTTGCCTGTGCGAATATACCATTTTCTTTTAATAAATCCATTGAAAGCTTTGAATCATTTGGTTTAATCCCCTTATGATAGTTNNATAAACCATGTTATACTATCAGAAACTCCCTTTTTTATTAACTCATTGCAGAGATCACTTATTCGCTTTCCAAGACCCAGATTATCGTCTGTTAACCAAAGAAAACTGATATCGTATTCATTGTAGATATATTCCATTTCATCTGCTATTCTTTTAGGTGATTTAGTTCTCCATCTGCCTCTCCAGTAGGGCCACTGGGAACAGAAGGTGCATTTATGCAAACATCCTCTGGAAGCTTCCACCATAGCATAACCAGCATTAGAATGGGCCATCATCTTAAAATGATACTTATCCATATTATTTTCAATAAAATGGTAACCTGGAAACGGGAGATCGTCCAAGTTATCTATAAGGGCACGTGGACGATTGTGAACTATTTTATCACCATGTCTGAAGGATATTCCATCAACCGTCACAAATGGTCTACCCTGTTCAATGTCCTGCAAAAGATCAACAAGGGTTAATTCACCTTCCCCTCTGATAATAAAATCGATTTCAGAGTAGCTTTCAAGGCTTTCATTCGCAAGGGCCGTGAAATGCTGTCCACCAACAACAGTCTTTATCTGGGGATCAATTTTCTTTACAATGTCGAGTGTCCTGATTATGGTGTAGGTGTTGCAAGTTGCAAGGGCACTCGATACAACAACGTCGGGTTCTATACTTTCAATATGCCTTTTAAGATCATCCCAACCGATTTGTTCTGCCTGACAGTCAAGAACTACTATGTCGAAATCAGGAATTCTAGACTCAAGAAAAGCTGCCAGCTGAAGGATACCCAAAGGTGGGGGAGTGTACTCTCCCATAACAAACCAAAAATCTTTAGGAGGTTCTATAAATAAAACTTTCATGAAACACACCTATAAAATATCTATTACATTAATTATTGGGATTATAAACAGATAATATTTTTCATTTAATAACTCCTCATTGTTTTATATTAGAATTATATATGAGCTCCATTTTACAAAATATCTGATTTATAATTTTCAAACAGATGGCTTAATATTTTAAAAGCGGAAAATGATATTAATCTGGTAATTTTTATGAAA
>PMMY01000146.1:2561-3746 GCA_003162655.1 Methanobacterium sp.
CTGATTTTATAGTTTAATATCCTAGGAATAAAATAGAATTCATTTTAAAAAAAGGATTTTGGTTTAATCTGATTTATCAGTCTTTTTATCTGCAGATCCACAACCACAACTACAATTTTCATTTTCCTCGGGTTTTTTTACTGGTTTTTCATCAATTTTTTCAGAATTACATCCACATTTTTCATTTTCCATAACATTCTCTCCTCATTATATTTTTTTAGCTTCAATATTTCACAAATACTCTAAAATCTATAAAAATAAAATTTAGAATACTATTTTAATTTTCATTAAATAATAAAAATGATATTTTATTTTTGAAGATATTATCATTTTTTAAATAGTATATGATGGGTTAATTATAAAGTTAAACCCATTTCAATTTCTTCACTGATTTCCTTGTATCTGTTACGTATGGTTACTTCTGTTACACCTGCTACTTCAGCAACGTCTCTCTGTGTTTTTCTTTCTCCGAGGAGTACTGATGCAATGTAAAGAGCTGCTGCTGCAACTCCTGTAGGTCCTTTTCCTGATGTGAGTCCTTTATCCATAGATTTTCCAATAATATCAATGGCTTTGGATTGTACTTCACCTGAAAGGTTTAGTTCACTTGCAAATCTTGGAACGTAGTCAACCGGGGATGTTGGAGGTAGTTTGATGTTTAATTCTCTTGTAAGGAACCTGTAAGTCCTTCCAACTTCCTTTTTACCAACTCTTGATACTTCTGCAATTTCATCAAGTGTTCTTGGAACTTTGCACTTTCTGCATGCTGCGTATAGTGAGGCTGCGACCACACCCTCGATACTCCGTCCTCTGATGAGTTTATTTTCCACTGCGTTTCGGTACACAACTGAAGCAGCTTCCCTGACACTTCTAGGTAGTCCNNCACTGGGCACGATTTCTAGCGGGAATATCACGGCCGTATATGTCCTTGTTCCTCCAGTCAATCATGGTTGACAATCCTTTGTCGTGGATAGTATAGGTCATTGGTGCTCCAACTCTGGTTCTTTTGTCACGCTGTTCGCTGTCAAAAGCCCTCCACTCAGGACCCATATCCATAATACTGTCATCTATAACAAGACCGCAAGATTTACAAGCAACTTCTCCACGTCCTTGATCGTTTACAATATTTTCAGATCCACATTCAGGACATTTAGTTTCGTTCGCTTCGATTTCTGAAACTTCTTG
>PMMY01000279.1 GCA_003162655.1 Methanobacterium sp.
ATGATGAACGCTACAAACATCTTGAGGGAAAAAGTGTTGAAGTCCCACTTTACAAAAGGTCAGTTAAAATAATAACCGACACCGAAGTTGATCCTGAATTTGGAACCGGTGCTGTTATGATATGTACCTTTGGTGATAAAACTGATGTATCATGGGTTAAAAAATATGATCTAGACATAATAGAAGCCATAGATGAAACAGGTAAGATGAAAGAAGTTTCAGGCAAGTATAAAGGACTTTCAATACCAGAATGTAAAACAGCTATTATTGAAGACCTAAAAGTTGATGGATGCCTTATAAAACAGGAACCAGTTGATCAAAATGTTGGGCTCTGCTGGAGATGTAAAACACCAATAGAGATACTGGTGAAAAAACAGTGGTTCGTGGCTGTAAAAGAACTTGAAAGTCAAATAATAGAAACAGCAGAAGAAATTGACTGGATTCCTGAGCATATGAAAATAAGACTAGTGAACTGGACAGGTTCCATGGATTGGGACTGGTGTATTTCTAGGCAAAGACTGTTTGCAACACCCATACCAGTATGGTACTGTAACAACTGTCAAAAAGTACAGCTTCCTGATCCCGAGGATCTTCCAGTTGACCCCTCAATTGAAAATCCTCCCCATCAATGTGAATGCGGGTGTAATGAATTTACAGGGGAATTTGATGTTCTTGACACATGGATGGACAGTTCAATCACTCCTATGGTAATTGCAGGCTGGCCATCATCAGACTTTAAAAATTACTACCCTTCCGATCTCAGACCACAGGGACACGATATAATAAGAACATGGGCATTTTACACCGTATTAAGATGTAAAGCCCTAACAGGAGAGAAACCATTCGACAGAATCGTTGTGAATGGAATGGTATTTGGAGAAGATGGACATAAAATGAGCAAATCTCGTGGTAATGTAATTGCTCCTGAAGCTGTTATTGATGAATACGGCGCTGATAGTATTAGGTTATGGTCAGCAAACAGTGTACCGGGATCAGATATTCCATTCGACTGGAAAGATGTTAAAAATGGTTATAAGTTTCTTAGAAAATTCTGGAATGCATTCAGATTCATAAACATTCACATAGTTGAATATAAACTGGAAGAACCAAAGGCAATTGAAAATCTAAATCCCATGGATAAATGGATTCTTTCCAAACTCAACCACTTAGTAGTAGATGTAACTGGATATCTTGAAAACTACAACTTCGCAGAGGCTAGGAATAAAATACAGGCATTTATATGGCATGATTTCTGTGACGAGTATATAGAATCTGTTAAATATCGTCTATACACAGATTCAGATGATCTTCTTCCATCCAAGGATGCTGCAAGGTACACTCTAAAAACAGTTGTGTCCACGGCTCTAAAACTCTTATCACCCATAACACCACATTTCACAGAAGAAGTAAACCACTATCTTGAAGAGGGAGATCAAAGTATACACCAAAAGGCTTGGCCAGTACCAGTAGTAGAATTATTGGACGAGAAGGCCGAAAAGCTGGGAGAAATAGCTGTTAGTATCATTGGTGATATTAGAAGGTTTAAATCAGCAACAGGAAGACCATTAAATATTCCAATAAAATCTGCAACTATTTACACAGCAGAACCTGAATTATACAGTGCATTAGAACGGTTGGAATCAGATATAAAAGGTACCACAAGGATCAAAAACCTTAAAATTGAGATTGGAAAACCAGATGTCCAGGAAAGAGTAGTGGAAATAACGCCTGTGATGAGTAAAGTCGGACCGGATTTTAAAAAGGATGCACCTGTAATAGTGAAGTACCTAGAATCAAATGATCCCCATGAAATATATGAAACCCTTAAAAAAGATGGGGAAATATTGATAGACGGACTTAAACTAACTGATGACTACGTTACTAGTCGAAAGATAATTGTTGGAAGTTCAGGAGAGAAAGTTGAAATATTCCACTCAGAAGAGTTGGATGTGGTACTGGAGATTGTGATCTAATGGAAATAATGGTTCAAGCAGCTGACAAAATAGATGGTACTGTTAAGGCACCACCTTCAAAGAGTTACACCCACCGTGCTTTTATTATGGCCTTACTAGCTGAAGGTATTTCAAACATAAAAGATCCACTGTACTCTGAAGACACCTTGGCATCATTAAATTCATGCAAAGCACTTGGATCTCATGTTAAACAGCATTGTACTTACTGCGAAATAGATGGGGTCAGTGGAAAACCGAAAACACCAAAAAACGTGCTCGATCTTAAAAATTCAGGAACCACACTTCGTATCATAACAAGTGTAGCATCATTAACTGATGGATATACAGTATTGACCGGAGATAAATCACTGAGAACCCGTCCAATGCAAGATTTACTCGATGCACTCTTACCGTTGGGAGTATCTGCATTTTCTACCAGAAACAATGGAAAACCGCCAATTATTATAAAAGGTGGATTTAAAGGAGGGAAAACATCTATTAACGGAAATGTTAGCTCACAATACATATCATCAATACTCATGGCAGCTCCGTACGCAGAAAATGGTGTGGATCTTCAGATCATGGGTGATTTCATATCAAAACCCTACGTTGATATGACATTAGATATCATGGAAAAATTCAAAGTTGAAGTGGACTTCGATAGAGCAGGAAAATCATTCCATATAGACCCACAAATTTACAGATCAAAAGATTATGCTGTAGAAGGAGATTATTCATCGGCATCATACCTAATTGCAGCAGCTGCATCCATAAATTCAGATTTAACCATCCAAAATTTAACAAACGATTCAAAACAGGGCGATAAACTAATATTGGACATAGTGAAGGATATGGGTTCGGATGTTAAAATTAAAAATAATGAAGTGAAAATTTGTGGACATGGAATACTCAATGGAATCGATGTGAACCTTCAAAACGCCCCTGACCTCCTTCCGACAGTTGCAGCATTAGGTGCTATGGCAAATGGAACAACACGTATAACAGGGGTTGAACATGCACGTTTCAAGGAAACCGACAGAATCGCCACTTGTGCCAGCGAACTGTCCAAATTGGGCGTATCACTAACCGAAGAGGATGATGGACTCACAATAAATGGAGGAGTTCATGGAGGAGTTGTAAAATCACATATGGATCACAGGCTTGCCATGGCATTTTATATTATAGGATTAAAGGTGGGTAATATAAAAATAGAAGATGCCTCTGTTTACAATATCTCCTTTCCATACTTCCCAGAGATTATGAAAAAATTAACGACAGGAAATGAAACATGAAAAAAAAAGAGCTTAAAATTGTGGTATTAGGATCCTACAACTCTGGAAAAACAACCACCCTTGAAAATATATGCCAGAAAAAAGCCAAAATAGAATACAAAGGCACAACAATAGCCCTTGACTATGGAAACACTGAAATAGACGGTGAAAAAGTTCATATATTCGGTTCACCAGGCCAGGAAAGGTTTGAATTCATGAGGGATATATTATCAAATGGTCTTGACGGCGCCATTGTTGTGATAGACAGTTCAAAGGGAATAAGTAATGTTGATGAAGCCATACTTAACAAGCTCAATTTACAGGATGTTCCATACGTTTTATTTGCTAATAAACAGGATATAAGCTCTAGTGTGATTGAACATCACACCATCAAACCTGAAACTCCAATAATACCCACAGTTGCAACCAGCGGACAGGGAGTAGGAGAGGGACTTCTGCTACTGATACATATAATTAAAAATAAAGCTTAAGATTATAAAAGAAATCCTATCTAAGATATTATGCTGATTAATTAATGATTAATAAATCCATGAGTTGTAATTTGAATGTCTAGGATAAAAATAATAGTTGAAAAGTTGGAAGAGATATACGCTCTCAGAATCTTTGAAGACAGCGATCCTTTCCGTGTTCTTATTCGAACCATATTATCACAGCGAACAAGGGATGAAAATACTGATGCAGCTTCTGCATTACTTTTCTCAAAGTTTTCAACCCCTAATGCCATTGCATATGCTCCCGTAGAAGAAGTTGAGGTACTAATAAAGAAATCCGGATTTTATCATGTTAAAGCACGAAGGGTTAAGGAAGTGTCTCGTATAATACACGAAGACTACAACGACGTTGTGCCCGACGATCTCAAAGAACTTCTAAGCCTTCCAGGTGTTGGAAGAAAAACTGCCAACTGTGTACTGGTCTACGGATTTCACAAGGATGCCATACCTGTTGATGTGCACGTCCACAGGATATCCAATCGGATAGGAATTGTCAATACCAAAAATCCAGATGAAACAGAGATAGCACTCATGAAAGTTGTTCCAAAGAAGTATTGGCTTCCCCTAAACGACCTCTTTGTACAGTTCGGTCAGACTATATGCAGACCAATAGGACCAAAGCATGAAATTTGTCCCATAGCCGAGTTGTGTGATTACTACAAGGAAATGGAAAACCAGATGTAAAGCAAGTAACTTTACAATATTTAAATTAAAATTTAATAATACTTTTGAAACAGGACCTACTTAATTGAATTAATAATTCTAAGAAAAATAATACACAAAGAAAGGGGATAAGTAAGAGATTTTTATTATCATTTTTATCCATAATACTGTCTCTATTTACCTAGATCTACAACTTCTTTTGCAAAAGATTCTAAAACCTTCTTNNGAACCTGCACATTCATGGCCTCCACCATCTATTCCTGCTTCAGGTATTTTTTTGGCTAGTTTCCAAACAATCTCGTTCAGATTGAATCCAAACATTTCGTTAACCGCATCTGTTGCCCTTATAACACTAAAATCAGGACCATATGCCAGGGTTACAATTGGTGTTTCCTCGCCGTACTTCTGCACTATAGAGTCGTGAACAAATCCACAGGTCTTGCCAGGTGCAGGGAAAGTGAATTTATGTGCATACTTTTCAACGTCCAATACATTGAATATTATTCCATTAGGAAGCTTTTGAGTCTTTAAATTTGGAAGAGCCGCCCTGAGCTGGGTTTGAACCCTTTTCAATGATTCGTTGTATAGTGCGTTAACAAGTTTCCCATGTTTCTCCTTGTTCCCAAGTCCCAGTATGGTATCTATTATTCCCCTTCCATTCATGAATCTTAGATAAAATGCCTCGAAATCCACACATGATGCAATTTTATCCTGCTCATCACGAGTGTAACCTCTATCTGCTGCTAATTCTATGTATTTATTAGCCTCATCGGATGCTGCATGATCTCCTACAGCTGCAATTCCTGGCAAGTGCATAATTTTTTCTGTTACCTCTGGGTTTATCATATTAGCAACTTCAACTGCAAGAGCTCCTGCTGTAATCTGTGAATCTCCTCCTACCAGGTACGGGTTAACATGTACATCGACATATTCATCCACTGCAACAGTTCTATCAACTACCTGGCCGGGGAAGTGGTGGTCGATAACAACTACTTCTATATCGTAAATTTTAACCTTCATGAGGGCCAGCATGTCCTCTTCAGTTGATCCATTGTCTAATAATACTAAGAGGGGGAGTTTTTGGCCGTGTCGTTCCACATCTTCAAGTGCAAATGATAGGTCTTTAACAACATCCTCAATCTCATAGAAAGGTGCCTTACTTGGAGCTCTTTTAAAGTAATGCCATTCAGCATCACTGTTATTATTAGCTTCTTTTAAAAGCGGTACAACTGCTTTTTCTATTGCAACTCCAGCACAAATTCCATCTGCATCTGCATGGTGCCTAACTAGGATAGACCTACCATCGAGTATAGCCCTTCTTATTGCCTTTGCAGCATTGTGCATCATGGGTCTTAGTAAGTTGAGGGTGTCACTTTCAATTAAAAACTCTGTGTCATCTGGTTCTGCACGTTCGTTGATTGCATCATCGATAAGTTTCCTTATGTCCACTGAATCTTGTCCTATAAGCCTGTCTATTGACTCTGATTCTATCTGTATCTTACCTCCGTGGAGGTTGACCTCACCCAGTACTTCAACTATGTTTCCAGTGTTTACTCCCGGATAAACCCTAACACCGGGTTCATCAAAGGCAGCAGCCCAAGTTGTACCGGTTTCATCTGAAACTGTGAATATGGTTGGTCCTGAAGTCTGTTGTACTTGTACAACTTCACCGATGATTCTAACTGATTTGCCCATAAATTTGTTGTTGATTTCGTTGATCTTGGTACGTGAGATATTTTTTTTAAGTTTGATAACTTCATAGGAACCCTTGATTGATGATGGTGAAAGATCTACTTCTCCGCGTGATCTCTTTATTTCCATTACCTTCACAAAAAGTTCATCTCCCACAGAGTAGTTGGGTGATCTTAATCTTAGAAGTCCAAAAACTTTTTTGGACAGGCTTACAAATACTCCATAGTTTTCTACCCTTGTTATCTTACCCTTGTATTCGCTTCCAATTTCAAGATCATCAATGTCACACGCTGGATGAAGTATGTAGACTATGTCTTTAGGCTGGCAGTCACTGCAGTAATCTCCATGGTCCAAGGATTTACCACATTTTCTGCAGACGTTTAATTCTCCCTTCCCACCGCATTCAGGGCATTCTTCTGTAACTTCAATTTCTCCCTTGCCATTACATGTTCCGCATGGAACATCCTGTTCTTCATCAAGCTCGAATCGTTTAACTGCGGTGGATGAAACTCCTTTGAAGTGGTTTTTAAGATCCACCTCACTTTTAACACCTGTTCCGTGGCAGCTTTCGCAAACCTTGTAACTTGTAACATTGTAACCTTTACCTTTACATTCAATACATTTCTTTATCATTTTTAACCTCATAAAATCAGTATTTTTATATTATTTGATTATAAATTTAATTATTTAAATTTTGTCGGGTTCTGTTTAACTATATTTTCTCTTTGATCGTTAAAAGTTGTTGCTTTATTCATAAACCCGTTTGCATTACCTACATGGATGTTAGCATTTTTTGTGTCGTTATCCATCAGATATGGAATAGCTGTTTTAAGTTCATTTGTAGCATTGATCTTAGCATCAATCTCATTTAATACAGACTGCATGTAATTAATATATACAGTGTCATTGGAATTCTGGGCGTAGGTGAAACCTTGACTAGCAAAGGATCTAGCCTGATTAAATTCTGATGATGCATTATCACTCTCTTTTAATGCCTTGCTATAAAGAAATTTATTGGCATCAGTCCCTGCATTGTTATAGTCTCCATCTCCACTTTTGAGATGGGTATTTATGGACGTAGAAACTCCATCTATCTTAGATGTATCTGACTGGATGCATCCACTAAAAAAGATTATTATTATCACTATACCCAAGATTATAATCTTATTATCCATAATATCCACTTTTATACATCGACATTTTTTTTTATATTTACTTCCTTAATTATTAAATGGTTTGTTTTAACTTAAAGTTTTGTAATCAAAAACAGTGTACACTAACCTTGATTCAAATTTCAGATATTTCTTAAAAATAGAATCAAAACTTTTTAAATCCTAATAAAAAAGAAGGGGGCTACCNNAAGCTATGGATCATCTCCATTTATTTTATTCTATGGGATGATCTATTTGAAATCTGTGTCATTTTTTATCGGAATAGGAGTCAAAAATTTATTCTAGTAGTTACATAAAAAATTAAGAGGAGAAAAAATCAAATTATTATCTATTATATTTGGATAATACTCTTGTAAGGGTTTTGCACTAAAAACAATGTCCTAAATGAGGTTTTTTAAGAATTTTAAATAACAAGATTTATATAATTTAAGATGGATATGGTTTTTAAACCCTATGTTGTAAATTTTTGGGGATATTAGGATAAGGGAGCGATATAATTCCACGTAAATTATTTTTTTCGGTTTTATTACTGTTAGGCTTAATAATTATTTTGAATTTGGCTGTAAGTAGTGCAGCAAGTGTTAACCAGACAAATACTAATGTTACGGTATCAGATTCTGGAATACAATCACCAATTTATTCAAATATAAAAGCAGCAGGAGCTCCTACACTCACAAAAGGTTTAACTTTAGCCCAGATCAAGAATGGACTTTCTAGGACTCAAAAATTCTTTAACAATAAAGGTAGATTACCAAAGTATGTAAGTTTCGGAACTAGGAAAATTCCAATAGCCAAATTCAAGAAAAACATAGCCAAAGTTGGCTTAAAATTAAACACGATTAAAGTAAATGGTTTAACTGTTTACCAGATTAAGGCTGGAATTTCAAGAGTTCAACTATTCTATGCAAGATATGGTAGATTACCAAATTTCGTAAGTTTCGGAACCAGACAAATTTCTATAGCCACTTTCAAAAGTAACATTGCAAAAGTGGGATTATCAATAAAAACAACATCAGCAAATTCAGTTGGACTACCCGATACAAGTTCAGTAGCTGCACTCGCAAAATCGCTTACAGCTAGTTCTACATCAGCCTATGATAGTGCCGTGAACATATTTAACTGGGTTAGAGATAACATTGCCTATTCGTTCTACTATAACACCAAGTATGGTGCAGAAGGAACATTGCAACACAGACAGGGAAACTGTGTAGATACTTCACA
>PMMY01000038.1:0-1207 GCA_003162655.1 Methanobacterium sp.
ATACTGGTGATTTTTTTGAAAATGACATGAAGAAAGCAGGTGTAAAGACTTATTTATCAAGAAGGAATTCAGTTACAGGTACTGCAATAGCACTAATATCTCCCGGTTCTGAAAGGACATTTGCAACTCATCTGGGAGCCGCAGTTGAACTCGAAGCAAGTGACCTCGTTGATGATTATTTCACTAATTATGATATCCTATATATGGAGGGATATCTGATCTTAAATAAAGCCATTGTCGAAAGAGCCTGTGTTATTGCAAAACGGAATAACATGAAAATTGCCCTTGATCTTGCAAGTTTTAATGTGGTTGATGCAAAACTTGCTGATTTCAAAGAAATACTTGAAAAATATGTTGACATAGTTTTNNTTTTGCTAATGAGGAAGAAGCAAAATCTTTTACAGGATTTGATCCAATGAAAGCGTTGGATTGCTTATCCTCTTACTGTGATATAGCCGTCATCAAAGTTGGCAAAGATGGTTCTTTGATAAAACGTGGTGAAGAAATAATTAATATTGGTACAATACCGGTTCAATGTATTGATACAACGGGTGCAGGAGATCTTTACGCTTCCGGATTCCTCTATGGCTATGCAAGTGGGTTACCTCTCGATAAATGCGGGTTATTTGGTTCAGTTGTTGCCGGACATGTTATTGAAATTGTCGGAGCCAGAATGGATCAACACCGGTGGAGAAAGGTGATAAATCTAATCAAGGAAGGCCTTGATGTGGATTAAATAGACAAATCAGGCAATAAAAATATGCCCTTGGAACTGAAGCAATAATCAGAACAAGAAAAAACCTTGATATTCAGCAATATCAAGGTTTTTTTGTTTAATTCATCAAAACATTTTTTGATTATTCTTTCTGCTCCATCTGTTACTGGGCTGTTGCCTGCATATTCATTGGTTGAACATCTGAATTCCATGTTTCAACTTTTACTTTCAGGGAACCGTCTTTCTGTTTTTCCCAGATAGTAAGATATTTTCCATGATCATCCATTGGCTTATCCATACCAGGCATCGACATACTGATCTTATAAGCACCGATTTCGGTTATCTGGTTACCATTAACCATGACCTTTAGCGTAGTGGGTTCAAAGGAGTTACATTTCCAACCCGACTTGGCCATGGCTTCACTGGCTTTTTTAATGGCATCGATGCCATCCTGCATCGGCTCATTACTTGGCATTGAAATGGCATCTGGTG
>PMMY01000038.1:1290-2520 GCA_003162655.1 Methanobacterium sp.
GATGCTAAGTCTGAAGTTAGAATTGTCCCTATCTTAGTATTTCTCTTTTGATCTGTGAATTGCTTAAATAAGATATATAAAAACTTCATGAAGAAAAGGTTTAATTTTAAATATAATTTCTTAATTGTATTTAGCCTTTTTACCACTGCTGTTTATTCCCAGGCACCATTCAGCCGCGGGGTAAATCTTACAGGCTGGTTTCAGACAGACAGTCCGCAGCAAATTCAGTTTACAAAATAGNNTCTTTTGATCCTGTTGTGGGTACCAGCCAGGCAATTGGCGATATCCTTACAAAGGTCTGGACACAAACGGCAGCTCATTACAAAGACAGGTCAGATTATATTCTGTATCCGATATTAAATGAACCTCATGGAATAACGACTTCTGTTTGGGGCACAATACAGGGACAGGTAATTGATGCGATCCGTACTAAAGACAACAGACATACAATAGTGGTTGGAGGATCGGGTTACAATACGTATACTGAGCTTACGAATCTTCCCATTTATTCTGATCCAAATNNCTTAAGGGAACATGGGTTGAAAGCAGTTTAAACAGTTATCCCTATGATGGTACAGTAAATAATGTCAGACAACTGATCGATAATGCTATCAATTTCAGGAAGAGCAGAAATGTAAATATTTTCTGCGGTGAATTCGGAGTTTTCATTCCCAACAGTCCCGCTAATGACAGGACATTCTGGTACGGTATTGTAAAACAATATCTTGAAGATAATCGCATTCCATGGACTTCATGGGATTACAAAGGCAGTTTCGGGCTGTTTCTAAAAGATTCTAATGAATTGTTCGATAATAATCTGAATATTACCTTATTACAATCAATGGGGTTGAATATCCCACCTCAGATTCCGCTTACAATTAAACCNNCGCCTCAGACACCGCTTACAATTAAACCGGATACCAGTGGATTTATTATCTATTCAGATTTCATCGGTCCCAAAATCTATGACCAGAGTTCCAGCAGCGGGCAGATAAATTTTTATTCACTTGATCTTCCAAATAATGACAGATTCTGTCTTTACTGGAGTAACTTCACTCAGTACAATTCTCTGGCTTTCGACTTCAATCCCGACAAAGATCTCTCTAGGCTGCTGACTGGTGGTTATGCAATCGATTTTATGATACGGGGAAATTTGCCGGGTATAAAATTTGATATCAGGTTTATTGATACAAAGACACAAATAGCCGGAGATCATCCATGGCGAATGAC